>JACDDZ010000257.1 GCA_013816695.1 Gemmatimonadaceae bacterium | reverse complement strand
GGTTACCTGTTGCGCCATCATGAAGGCAAAGGTTTCGCCGTGCAGGATACAGTTATTGAGTCGAACCACGCTGTTCATTCCGACCGCCACCAGTCGCCCCGACTCGCATTCGAAAATGGCGGAGCCAAAGGGTCCACCCGTATCACGCTCGACATTGGCCCGGGAAATGGCAATCGCGAGGCGCATTCGATCCTGATCGGAATCGTAGGTCCGGTTCCAGTCTACGACGGAATCCACCCAACCGGGATACTCGAGATGGATGACAGGTTTCGGCTTCTGGCTCATTGCAGGAAGCTTGGCAGGTCAAGGCCCGCATTGGAAGCTCATCAGGAGCCAGAAAAAGGCCATTGCATCAAGTGTCTTGACACAGAGTGTTACAACACCTAAAATTATAAAATGGCACAGGGACTACAAAACGACATTCAGCAGAAGAGACCTTTCCGCAGCATCTACGAGGAGGCTGGGCTCAACATTTTTCGGTCTGCCTCGCTGCTCGACGATGAGGGCTCTCGGCTTCTCAAGGCAGCCGCGGTGACAGGACCCCAGTACAACGTTTTGCGAATTCTCAAGGGCTCGGAGTCGACCGGCCTGTGCAGGAATGACGTGCGTGACAGGATGCTTACCCGCATGCCGGACATGACGCGGCTGCTTGACCGGATGGAAGAGGCAGGCCTGGTCAAGCGTGAGCGAAGTGAATCGGATCGGCGGCATGTGACCACACACATCACGGCCGCGGGCAAGAGGCTTCTAAAAGATCTCGAAGGCCCCATTGCACGTCTTCAGGAAAAGCAGTTCGGACACATGAGCGAGAAGGAACTCAGGCAGCTAATCGAGCTTTTGACAAAAGCGCGATCGAAGTAAGGAGCTTTTTTTGAAGTAATAGGTGTTGTAACACTCACTTGACGTAAGTCAAATCACAGGGAGAAGGACGATGTCGATATTCGAATCCACAAAAAATCAGCAGGACTGGGCACTGACCGTTCTGCGCGTGGCCGTCGGCGCAATCTTTGTCGCACACGGCGCACAGAAGCTGTTCACCTACGGGATTGTGGGCACCACTGGCGCTTTCGGACAGATGGGAATTCCATTCGCCGGAATTGCCGCTCCATTGATCGTGCTGCTCGAGTTCTTTGGCGGACTGGCGCTCATAGCCGGCTTTCTTACAAGATTCATCAGCCTTGCCCTGGTGCTCGACATGGTTGGGGCCATTGCTTTCGTTCACTTCAGCGCGGGATTCTTTATGCCGAAGGGTTACGAATTCGCACTGATTCTTCTTGTTGCCTCAGTCGGATTAACGATCGCAGGCTCGGGAGCCATCTCGATCGATTCGCTCATTGCAAACCGTCGCAAGCTTCAGCCGGTGAGAAACAGGTAATGACCGAAACGGGTCGCAACTATCCTTATACGACTCCTCCGTCAGGCTACCGCCTGCCGAAGGGGATCGAGCTGGGCAAGGTGCGGCTGCAAATCGCCGATCTCCCCCGATCCGTTTCGTACTATGAAAACGTACTGGGCTTCCAGGTGCTTGAGCGAACCGCGTCCAGTGTCTCACTGGGTGCTCGTGGCAGCGCCAGAGTACTTGTCGAGCTGAACGAAAAGCCGGGAGTGAACGCGGTGCCGCAGCCGGGTAGACTTGGCCTCTACCATTTTGCGATTCTGCTCCCGGATCGACCATCGCTCGGGCGATTCCTTCAGCATCTTTCCGACATAGGCGAATACGCAGGAATGTCGGATCATCTGGTGAGCGAGGCTATCTACCTGACAGATCCCGACGGACTGGGCATCGAGGTCTACGCCGACAAACCGCGCACGTCCTGGGCGGTCAACGGTTCCAACCTGAGCATGGGAAGTTTGCATCTCGATACGGATGCGCTCATGCGTGCCGGAGCCGGAATCTCCTGGGACGGAATTCCGCCAGCGACAGTCATCGGTCACGTTCACCTGTACGTCGACAGTCTTGAAACCGCGGAAAAGTTCTATCACAACGCAGTCGGCTTCGACAAGGTAAACCTCGAGTTCCCCGGCGCGCTTTTCATGTCTGCGGGAGGATACCATCACAACCTCGGCACCAACACATGGGCTGCCCATTCTCCGCCTTCAGGCGAAAACGATGCGCGCCTGCTGGAGTGGAATGTGAGCCTCAACTCCCTGGACGACATCGACCGGCTTTCGGAAAGCCTGCGGCAGAGCGGATATGCCGCGGACTCACACGCCAATGTGGTGCAGGCAACAGATCCCTGGGGCACAAGAGTCAGGTTCAGCGCCGAGGGTGACGTGAGCCCCTGACGCGCTGGCAGGAAGTTTGATTATCCTGTGACCGAATAATTCAAAGGACTTAATGAGCAAGGCGCTGCGAAATAATTCCCTTTCAATCGTGATGTTTCTTCTTTTCGCCATTAGCATGGGAGGCCAGATCCTGGCCGGGCATCACGTATTCAACGACGAGCGGCGGGAACACCAAGAAACCGAGATCGGCCTGAGCGGCTACCTCACGAGCTCGCATTTTCTCGAGGCGACATTCGAGAACTGGGAATCCGAATTCCTGCAGATGGGAGCGTTTGTCGTACTAACCGCGTGGCTCGTCCAGAAGGGTTCCTCCGAATCCAACCCGCCATCCTTCAAGGGCAAAAAAGAGGATGAGCGCAGTGAGCGCACTGCATCTTCGCCCGAGCCCGTTCATCGCGGCGGCCTGGCGCTCAAGCTCTATGAGCACAGCCTCAGCGGTGTGCTATTTCTCTTTTTCGCATTTTCGTTCGTACTCCACGCCATTGGTGGCGCGGGACAACACAACCGCGATGCACTCGAACATGGCGGGCAGAGCGTCAGTGCATCCGGGTACCTGGCCACATCGCAGTTCTGGTTTGAATCATTCCAGAATTGGCAAAGCGAGTTCTTTTCAATCTGGGCACTGTTACTGCTCACGATATATCTGCGCGAAAAGGGATCACCACAATCCAAAGCTGTGACAGCAAGTCACGACGAAACGGGCAAGTAATGGGCAACGACTCAAAAGACAGGGTTTGGCTAATCACAGGCTGCTCGACGGGTCTGGGCCGCGACCTCGCAAAAGCAGTCATAAGCCATGGCTATCGTGCTGCGATCACGGCGCGCAATCCTGAAAGCATACGCGACATTATCGAAGCCGGTGGCGACCGGGCCATCGCGCTCAAGCTGGACGTCACCAATCGCGACGAAGCGGAGAGTGCGGTTGCGGCAACAGAAAAGAAGTTCGGCCGCATTGATGTCCTGGTCAATAATGCGGGCATTGGCTACTTCGCCGCCGTGGAGGAGAGCGA
>JACDDZ010000256.1 GCA_013816695.1 Gemmatimonadaceae bacterium | reverse complement strand
CTCTGGTGGTTCACCTGGTCCGGGAACATGACAATCAGCTGGCTTGTGGCGCTCGCGGCCTTCGGCGGGATTGTGAGCTCGGTGGAGATTCCTGCTCGTCAGGCTCTCATCATCGAGCTGGTGCACCGTGACGACATAGTGGAAGCGGTAGCGCTCAACTCCGCCGGTTTCAATCTCGCTCGCATCATTGGCCCTTCGATCGCCGCAATTGTGATAGCGAGTCTTGGACTCGCGTGGTGTTTCGGCATCAATGCGGTGAGCTATTTCGCAGTGCTTGTCAGCCTTTTCAGTATTACGCTCCCCAAGTGGATCGCAGCGGAGAACCCGATGCGCTCGCTCGAAGGAATGCGTCAGGGGCTGGCGTACATAAAGCACAATCGCAAAGTGCTTGGCATCATCAGCCTGATGGGAGTGTACTCCATCTTCGGGTTCCAGTACCTGACGATGATGCCAGTTATTGCGCGCGACGTCCTGCACACGGGAGCGAGCGGCTACGGATTTCTGGTGACCTGTGTCGGCGTTGGCGCAGTTGTGGGCGCTCTGCTCCTGGCGACCCTCGGGACCCGCTCCCGTCGCGGCAGAATGTTGAGGCGTTCGTCGTTCTTCTTTGCAGTGATGACAATTCTGTTTTCGCTGGTGCAAACCATTCCAGTGGCCGCCGTCGTACTCTTCTTTCTCGGCGTTGGAATGCTGGTCAACGGAGCTGTCGCAAATGGAATCGTCCAGGCAACTGTGCCAGACGAGCTTCGCGGCCGCGTAATGTCAGCGTATGTGTTTGTCTATGTAGGGTTCACTCCCATAGGCTCACTACTGGCAGGAGCAGTGGCGCGCGCGACTCATGTGGCCTGGGCGATCGGAAGCGGGGGGGTAGTGATGCTGGCCTTTTCGACCTGGATATTCTGGAAATACCCGGAGATTGGCGAGGCGTAGCGTGCTTCCCGGAGTTCCGGGAAGCACGCAAACGCTATTTCACTCCAGTCGCATTTGTTGCTGCGATGATTTGCGATGTCAGCGCATCGAGCGCGCGCGCCGTGATCCCAATCTGTTCCTCCACCTCTTTCCAGTTCCTCTGCTCCATCGCCTCCCGAACTCCCGGTAAAGTCTTCACGCCGTATCCTGTGTAGAATCCGGGTGCGTAGACCTGGTGAATGAACCACGGCCTTCGAGGTAGTCCGTTTCCGGTCATCGTTCGTTCGGCCTTCATCAGGATGTCGTCCAGCGTTTTTGCCTGCGACGACGAAATCGGATTTCCGGCTGTCACTGATTTCCTCAGCGCTGCATCGTACCGATTTGCCACATCATCCAGTCGCTGCAGGCTGTTCTGAAGGGGCGAGAAGTTTACGAAGGGGATCGGCTCGCGCTGGGTCGGCATTACACGCTTTTGCGTGGGGTCCGCGGCAAGTGCGTAGAGGCCTGCGGCCACAAGCTCATTGCGTCGGATTGTTTCCTTGCGCGTGTTCTCGGCAATGTCAGTCAACTCTTTCAGATAGGTGCCGATAGTCTCGGACAGCGGACCGAAAGTAAACGGAAGAACATCGGCGCTGGCCAATCTCAGAACTGTTCTTCCTCCAACTTTGGCCATGGCAACGCCGTATGCGAAGCCTGGATCTCCGAAACGCGAATAGTGGCTGAAGGAATCGTAAATGGAGTGGTACGAGCCTCCACCATTTTCTCCACCGAACCCGAGGTCGAGCGATGCAATCCCAAGATGCTGGAGGAATGATGAGTAGTCCGAACCGGATCCTAGTGCATCAATCCGCAGGTCTGCCCGGTTCCTGGCGTCAGCGGCTTCGCTCGAGCTCCCTGCCACCCGGAGATAGGCTCGCAGTCGATCAGACACGGACACCTTCGTCTGAGGGTCAGTAACGTCGCGCGCAACCTGGTTGATGAAGCTTTCCAGCGAATGTGAACCTGACATACCGAGAAAACCCCGGCCGTTTGAATCCGTGTTGATGTAGACAGCTCCATTGTGTTTCAGCAGCTCAGCGTGGGTTTCCGCCCACTCCACCGATCCAAGCAGTCCAGGCTCCTCGCCGTCCCATGCAGCGTAGACAATTGTGCGCTTGGGGCGCCATCCGGCTTTTGCAAGTTCACCAACTGCGCGGGCCTCTTCCATGAGCGCTACCATGCCGCTTATCGGATCGGATGCGCCGTTTACCCATGCATCGTGATGATTGCCGCGGATGATCCATTCGTCCGGCCGTTCGCTTCCGGGCAGTTTGGCAATGACGTTGTAGAGCGGAACCATGTCCCAGTTGAATTCAAGTTTCAGGTGCACCACCGCGGGTCCAGGGCCCATGTGATATGTGATCGGCAACGCACCCCGCCATTCAGGCGGTACTACCGGACCACTAAGCGCTTTTAGAAATGGCAGCGCATCGGAATATGAAATAGGAAGGACGGGAATCTTCATGATGCTCGGCGATTCCTTCACCGTCAGTCGCCTTGCGTTCTTGGTCGCACCAATGCCTGGTGTGAGCGGATCGCCAGGAGCGAGCGGAAGATCCTGTACTGACCCGCGCTGCGCACCCGACTCGCGTCGCCATGCACCCGTCGGGTATACATCGCCCTGAAAGTATCCGTCATCGCGCGGATCAGAATAAATGATGCAGCCTACAGCGCCATGTTCCGCGGCAACCTTCGGCTTGATTCCTCTCCAGGAACCACCGTAACGCGCGATGACGATTTTCCCCTTCACGTCAATGCCGTGCTCGGCGAGTGTTTCATAATCGCGCGGAATTCCCTGGTTCACGTACACAAGCGGCGCAGTCACATCGCCGTCGGCAGAGTACGCGTTGTAGGTTGGAAGTTGTTCAGCACCCTGGCCCGTTGTGGCATCGGTGTCGATTTCAGGTTCCGCGAGCGACGCAGTAAAAAGCACGGGCCCTGTTAGCTCCAGCACCCGCGTTTTCGGTGTCGGAAAGAGAACGCTGAACTCCTCAATCTGGGTGTTGTAGCCCCAGGACTTGAACTGACCGGCTATGAACTCGGCATTTGCCTTTCCGTACGCGGAACCAAGATGATGTGGGCGTGCAGAAAGTCGCTGCATCCAGTCGCGAAGATTATTCGCATTGATAGATCCGTCGAGTCGCGCTTCAAGAGCGCGCTGCTGCGCGCTGGTCGCAGGTGTAAACCCAATGAGTGTGGGATCGTCCGCGGGCGCACTTGCCATCAGAAACAAGGCGCCAACAGCGAGTACACCGGAGCGCCAAATATTTGTCTGCATTGTCATGAATTAAGGATAGTGTAGACGATGGTCAGGCCGACCACCACATACGCGCGGCCACGGCTACGAGAA
>JACDDZ010000255.1 GCA_013816695.1 Gemmatimonadaceae bacterium | reverse complement strand
GGTTCGGCGAAGTGCTAGAACAGCGCTCGGACAACGGCGACATCGTCTTGAAGGCGAGGATCGGAGAAGCAACCCAGGGGCGCCTCGAGCGGGCGGGAGCACAAGTCTCGCCGCTGTAGCCGCAAACCTCGCTCTATTGGCTTACTCGGCCAGTGTTTTGAAGGCATAAGTACAAGTCACATTGTGGCTTACACGCACGCAATGATCCGGAAATGGCTTTCGGATTCGCTTGACGAACGCCTTAAAGGCGTTATGTTCAATCGTTGAACAGTCCCTAGACCAAGCGTCGGTCCATGCCCGTAAATGATTCGTCCATGCTTCTGGTACTCAGGCTCCTCGACGCCAACCCGCGGCTTACTCAGCGCGAGATGGCTTCGGAGCTGGGGGTAAGTCTCGGAAAAACAAATTACTGTTTGCGTGCGTTGCTCGGCAAAGGTTTTGTGAAAATCCAGAACTTCAGGAACAACCCCCACAAGCGAGGCTATGTGTATTTGCTCACCCCTGAGGGGGTCGCGGCAAGAGCCGAGCTTGCCCGTCATTTCCTGGCAAGAAAGCGGGTGGAGTTTGACTCGTTGAAGCTCGAATTGGACAGGCTTCAGCGGGAGAGTATTTCAACGCATGAGACGCAAAAGGCCTGATCGGAAAGTCGTCGTCAGTTGTAGGTGGGTACGCAGTTTAGAAAACGTTGTTGTCTTTATCTTCGCTGGTTTGTCACGGATGTGACTTACCGTGCGTTAGGGTGCCCATGAGTACACCAGAATTATTTTCGCCCCCAAATTCGGATCCCTGGATGGTTGTTTGGACGCATCCCCGGGCCGAGAAAAAGGTTGCCGAGCGGATCGCCGCGCTTGGTCTGGCGTCGTGGCTGCCTACGACTGTTGAACGGCATCAATGGAGCGATCGGTGGAAGAACGTGGTCTGCCCATTGTTTCCCGGGTATCTGTTTGCTCGAACGCGTGCGTCAATTGGATTGCGGGCCCTTCTCGATACGCCTGGCGTTCTTACTGTGGTGAAGAAAGGGGACCAGCCCGCGCTTCTGACCGACAGCTTCGTATCTGAGCTTCGCGATGCGATAGAACGTTCCGGCTCTGCTCCGGAATCTGTCGATGAGGCGATTGAATTTGCTCCCGGCGAAGAAGTTGTCATTGTGCAGGAAGGCCCTCTCCGTGGTGTGCGGGGGCTGGTACGGGAGCGCCGCAACGGGCGTCAACTGGTAATCTGGGTTTCTGAAATCGGACGCGGAGTTGCGTTTACAATTGGCTCCGCGCTCGTACGATCGCTCGGGCCGCAACCTTTCTCACCGCATAATCAAAAAGCATGAATACGCCGCTTCTGGATAATCTGAAGGTCCGCATTTTCGCCGATGGTGCCGATGTGGACGGCATGGTGAAAATGGCGAAGCTTCCCTTGATCAAGGGATTCACCACGAATCCTACGTTAATGCGTAAGGCCGGGATTTCGGATTACCGATCCTTTGCCAGGGAAGTTCTCCGCCAGATCAACGATCGCCCGATTTCGTTTGAAGTGTTTTCGGACGACTTCGAAGAAATGGAAGATCAGGCTCTCGAAATTGCTTCGTGGGGCCCCAATGTGAACGTCAAAATTCCCGTAACGAACTCAGACGGAGAGTCTACGGCTGCACTTATTAGTACGCTTTCGTCGAAGGGCGTGCACCTCAATGTCACTGCATTGATGACGCTCGAACAAGTTGATGTAGTGCTGGCCGCGTTGCGAGGGTCGGCTCCCGCTTTCATATCCGTTTTTGCGGGGAGAATTGCAGATACCGGTCGCGACCCGATGCCGATCATGGCGGAGGCCGCGCGCAGAGTGGCCGTGAGGCCGGGAACTGAAATAATCTGGGCCAGCCCGCGCGAGCTCCTCAATATTTTCCAGGCGGATGACGCCGGCGTCCAGGTAATTACCGTGGCCAACGACCTCCTGAAAAAACTCGAAGTGGTCGGCAAGAGTCTGATCGACTATTCACTGGAAACTGTCAGGATGTTCCGTGATGACGCTGTGAAGGCGGGCTACGAAATTACGGGTTCGAGAGCGTAAAGCTGACGAGCACGAAGCGCAACACCTTTGCAAAGCTTGCAGATCTCCTAACCCCGGCCGACCGCAAGGCTATGATCGCCCTTGGTGGTTTAATGGTGATCGGAATGTTGCTTGAGACGGTTGGGATCGGCCTCGTGGTCCCGGCCATCGCCTTTCTGGTTCAAAAGGATATAGCTGCGACATATCCGACGCTTCGCCCGATCCTGAATGCGCTCGGAAATCCCAGCCAGGGGACGCTGATAGTCGCACTGATGATCACGCTGGTGGTCGTTTATCTCGTCAAGACGGCATTTCTGGCGTGGCTGACCTGGCGTCAATCCAAGTTCGCTTACGATGTAGCTGCCGGGTTATCCAATCGGCTGTTTCGCGGATATCTGGAACAGCCGTATGCATTTCACCTTCAACGCAACTCAGCGCAGCTGATTCGGAATGTCACGAGCGAGGTCAGTCAGTTTGCCTTTTCAGGGGCGCAGCCCGCGCTAATCCTGGCAACTGAAACCATGGTAGTGATCGGTGTCACGGCACTTCTATTAGTAGTGGAGCCGGTAGGCGCAATAATCGTAGGCGCGGTTCTGGGTGTCGCGATGTGGGTTTTTCACAGATTCACAAGTGCCCATCTGGAGCAGTGGGGAGTCGAGCGCCAGTATCACGACGGTCAAAAGCTTCAGCATCTTCAGCAGGGGCTCGGCGCAGTCAAGGACGTGATACTGCTCGGAAGGGGAGACCATTTTCTTGGTCATTACGCGCGCCACAATGAGCACAGCGCCCGAATAGGGGAGCGAATCACCACTTTGCAGAACCTGCCGAGATATTGGCTGGAACTTCTCGCCGTTGCCGGACTCGCGATAGTGGTTCTGACGATGATGGCGCAGGGGAAGGCCCTTGTCACGGTTGTTCCCACGCTCGGCTTGTTTGCTGCAGCTGCGTTCAGGTTGATGCCATCGGGGAGTCGAATCGTCGGTTCGATTGCATCTTTGGGTTACGGCCTTCCAGTGATCGACACACTGCGCGCGGAACTTGAACGCTCGAAGTCGGCGGCTCCGAGGACTTCCGGACCGGATTTCAGGTTTGGTTCAGAGTTGTGCATGACCAGCATAGCATACACGTATTCGGGTGCGGATCGAGCGGCAGTCAGTGACCTCTCCCTCGCGATCCGGAGCGGTGAGACCGTCGGTCTCGTGGGAACGAGCGGTGCCGGCAAGAGCACACTCGTCAACATCATCCTTGGTTTGCTCGAGCCTACGAGC
>JACDDZ010000254.1 GCA_013816695.1 Gemmatimonadaceae bacterium | reverse complement strand
ACGGGATATCCATGGCGCGGGAATGCGCGTTCCTCCGAGGTGAACCCAACAAGCTTGCGCGGAATTCCGCCTTCCTTCTGTTTCACCAGAGCTTCGCGCCCGATGAACTCCCCTTTCTTCAGCTTCACCAGCCACTGCAAGTTGGCTTCGAGTGGCGTCACAGTGTCGTCGAGATCGTTTCCGTACAGGGCCATCCCCATCTCGAGCCGGAGCGAATCGCGGCATCCGAGTCCAGCTGGCGTCACTTCGCCGGTTCCGGTGAGCGCACTCCAGATTTTCTCAGCGTGCTCGTTCGGGAAATACAACTCGAATCCATCTTCGCCCGTGTAACCTGTGCGCGAGACAATGATGCCCGGAATGCCGGCGACTGTTGCAACCGTGAAATGGTAGTAATTGATGCTTGCCAGGTCCGCATCCGTCAGCGGCTGCAGGATCCTTGCGGCTTCGGGTCCCTGTAGTGCGAGCAACGCAGTCTGTTCGCTCTCGTCAACGACAGTCGCCTCGAATCGCTTTGCAGTCCGCTGCACATGATCCAGGTCCTTCCCGACATTGGAAGCGTTCACCACCATCATCAGGTGGTCCTGAAAGCGGTAGACGAGACAATCATCTTCGATCGTGCCGCGCTCGTTGAGAATTGTCGAGTACTGCACCTGCCCTACTGCGAGTGCCGCAACATCATTGGTGGTCACATAATTCACCAGCTCCACTGCCTGTGGTCCGCTGACCATGAACTCGCCCATATGACTCACATCGAAGAGTCCGCACTTATCGCGAACTGCTTTGTGTTCGGCTGTAATTCCGGACGGATACTGCACCGGCATCTCGTATCCAGCGAAGGGGACGAGCTTGGCGCCGAGCGCAGCATGTATATGGTATAGAGGTGTTCTTTTCAGTGTCATAGAAGGGGAAAATGGCGAAAATGACCGTGTTTAGGGAGGGGTATGTGCCATTTCGGCAGGGCGACTCAGCTATTGCTTGAACAGCCGGTCCAACTGATTTTGGAGCGTCTTCAACCAACAATCATATGACAGCATCACCTGCAGTGATGGAAACAAAAAAGGCCGGCGTTTTTGACGACTTCGTGGACATCATCACATCGCCGAGCAAGGTTTTCGAAAGACGCCAGGATGGAAAGTTTGGAACGCACCTGCTGATCCTGACCGTGCTTTGCGTGGTCCTGTTCTTCGTATTCAAGAACGCGATGGAACCAATTTTTGACGCCGAGTTTTCGCGGAATGCTGCGAAGATGATGGAAAAGAATCCTGCCCTGACGCAGGATCAGCTCGCGACGATGCAGAAGATGGGCGGAACGTTCGCCGGGATTGGATTTGCAGTCATCTTCCCAATCAGCGTGCTGCTTGTCGGGCTCGTGCTCTGGCTTGTGGGTAAGGCTTTCGGCGCAACGCAGTCGATCAAGCAGTCAATGTTCATCTCCACGATTGCGCAGGTGCCGACTGTAATCGGGATGGTTCTCGGCGCAGTGCAGGCGATGCTGCTACCGGCCGACAAGCTGACGTCGCAGTACTCAATTGGATTTAGTGCTGCGCGCTTCATGGACCCCGATGCAACGAATGCGGGCATCCTGGGCTTGATCGGACGCATCGATCTTATTGGCGTCTGGATCATCATCATCATGGGGATCGGCCTTAGCGTGATTGGGAAGATCGACCGTCCGAAGGCGTGGGCAGCTGCGGCGATTGCATGGGTTGTAGCAGTCCTTCCCTTCCTCATCCCGGCGCTGCTGGCGTAAGGTTTCGCAGTCGGGGCACCGGTCGTGTAAACAAGAACGGCCGGTGCTTTCGCACCGACCGCCCCCACGCTCGCCACGAGCGCTCTGCTCAACCGCCATACCTGACGGGTCGCAGACTTGGATCGCGAAGATATATCCTTGCCGTTTCCGTTCTGTTCCGATAGCGTTCCCTCTCAGGTCACGCATGCCTCTGCGGCTTCTCCCGATCCCGCGCTTCCAGAAAATCGATTGATCAGACTGTCCACTCTCGGCAGGGCGGCTCTTACCGGACCGCAGGCTGCTGATGTTCATGCTGTACTTGCACAACCCAAACGTCTCGCCTTGCTCGCATACATCGCACTGTCACCATCGCAGTGTGCGACGCGGGAGCGTCTTGCTTCCCTTTTCTGGGAAGAGGCCGATGACAAGAATGCGCGCGGCGCGCTGCGCAAAGCTCTGCACTTCCTGCGCGAGCGGTTGGGAGCTGATGTCTTCGTTGCGGACCAGGGCAGCGACGTAAAGGTCAACAGCTCTGTGTTCTGGTGTGACGCGATTGCGTTTCGCCAGGAAATGGATGCGGGCAATTACGAAACTGCTCTCGGGATCTATCAGGGAGACCTGCTACCGGAATGTTGGCTCGAGGATGCCCCTGAATTCGAGCGATGGATCGAGCGGCAGCGGGAAGACCTGCGTGACAGCGCGTCGGCAGCGGCGCTCAAGCTGTCGGAAGCCGAGTTCCGCAATGACAACATCGCGGGCGCAATGTTCTGGGCCGGGAGGGCGGAAGTCCTTTCGCCACACAATGAGCAGATAACAGCGCGTGTGATCTCGCTGCTCAATGCGGCGGGAGACCGGTCTTCCGCGCTTCAAAAGTACGCAGCGCTTTCTGCACGCCTCAGAAAGGATTTTGACTGTGAGCCATCGCCGGAGACGAGCGAGCTCATACATGCGATTCGCGGCCAGACTTCGTCAACCATGACGGAGCGCGAGGCAAAGAAGCTTCGCACGCCGATCGCTGGCGTTCGCGTGCTCCCTGAATCTCCAACCGGGGGCATCGGGCCAGCGTCATCCGATCCTCTTCAGCGACTCGTTGAAGATGCAGTAGACGTGATCTTCACGACCGATGCAGGCGGGCACTGTACGTACGTCAACAAGGCTGGCTGCGCGCTGCTTGGACTACGGAAGAGCGAAATCGTGGGCCGGCTATTCGTCGACTTCGTGCGCGCTGATTTCCGGATCGAGGCCGTCGGTCTTTACCTGCGGCAGGTTCAGCAGGGTATTGCGGAAACCTACTTAGAATTTCCAGTGGTCAGTGCGCGGGGAGAAACCGTGTGGCTCGGGCAGAATGTGCGGCTGCGTGTGGAGGGTGGAAAGCCAACTGGCACTGAAGCCATCGCGCGCGACATCACGGCCGTGCGTCGCCTGCTGCGGACGGCAGACCGGTTGTCGCTGGTCGAGTAACAAATCCATCTCAGGTAACGCAGTCGCTACAGGCTTTCCGCTACTTCGGCGGCGTGGCCCACGGGTTTGACCTTTTCGAACACCCGGGAGACGATTCCCTCTTCATCTATGATGAATG
>JACDDZ010000253.1 GCA_013816695.1 Gemmatimonadaceae bacterium | reverse complement strand
GTAAAATCGAAAAGGTCCTTGTTGGCCGTCGCTATCAGCAGCTTTCCGCCGGGGCGAAGGACGCGGCGAACTTCGCTGATAAACTGATTGATGTTGCGAATGTAGTAGATGGCCTCGAAAATCAGGATAGCATCGAACGAAGCATTCTCGAACGGCATGGCTTCCGCGTCGAAAAGGCGAATCTCAATGCGATCCCCGTAATGCTTTCTCGCAGTCGCGACAAGAGACGCAGATATGTCTGCGCCGACAACACGGCGCGCAACTCGAGCCAGGTACCCCAGACCCTGACCGGCTCCACACGCGACTTCAAGCACATCGAGACCTTTTACGCGCTCTCCCGCCCAGAAATATCGCCGTACCATGCGTTGAACTTGCTCTTCGCTCGCAGGATCACCGGCTACCTCGGTGACGCCTACGAAATCCGCGGAGGCTTCTGTCATTAATTGATTTTTATCTTGGGGGCAGAGGCGAACACAGGGGAATACGAAACCTATTGGAGCACGAGGAATGCGTCAATGCAATTTGACTGCACTCCGGCTCTCATTCCATGTCAGCTTTCTCGACCAGATATAGCGTTTCCGAAGACAGGAAAGGCGCTATCGCGACGGCGGATTTGATCGTGAATCCTGCGCTCTCAATCTCCCTGATCGCAGTGATGGGCGGCACGGCGCTGGAAGCTGGAACGTGGCCCGACGAAAGCGCGCGCAGAAGCTTGTGCTTGAGCAACTGCAAAAGAGACGTGTGGCTGAAAGACAGGATTGCCCGGGCCGAAGAGACCCGGAATATCTCTGCAAGAGCACCCTGTCTGATGGCCGCAGGAACTCGATGCATGAAGCCCAGCGTTACGACAAAATCAAAACTGGCGGGGGGAAATGGCAAGCTCGTGATATCCGCCTGAGTGAATCCAAGCAGCCTCCCGGGCGGATATTCGTCTCGCGCGAGCTCCATCATTTCCATGGCGATGTCGGCGGCTACGATGCCGCCGCCGCCCGTCATCAACGTTGGGCCGAGAATGCCCGTGCCACATGGTGCGTCCAGCAGCCGACCCTTCGACCCAGACGTGCCCTCCGCCAGCATTCGCCTGACAATCCGCTGCTCCAGCCAGGTGGAGATCCGTCCCCAGGTATACTGCCTGGTCTGGAACTTCTTGTACGCTTCAGCACGCTGCGAAGACTGGTAACCCGCGCGGGTTTCTTTTTCGTAACTCATGTTGCAAGCCGGTTTAGCAGCACGTTAGCCTGACGACGGTAGAAGGGATCAATGTAAACCGCCTTTAGGAAAGTCCTAAACGGGCGGCGCATTTTCTTGTACGACAGGGTCTCGTACGCCGTATGCCAGTGCTTCAGGATTTCCTTCAACAGGTACGCGTCCAGCAGCTGTTCGTTGATGGGAGATACTTTCTTGTAGGCGTTCGTGAAGCCGGACTCGAGAGAGAGGTGAGGGACGAGCCCGAGCGCAAACCAGGGAGTGCCCCAGAACAGGATTCGCCATGTGACGAGAAAGCGGGCCAGGTCTGCTTCTGCGGGTCCGCGTTTGATCTTGCCAGGATCGAGGATCCAGATCGCGTTGGGTTCGGCGATAAGAATATTCCGGATGTCGATCCCTTTGAAGGTGGTTGTCTCCGGTGCGAGCCATTGCATTTTACGGAGAGAACCGAGTCCTCTATTCCGGGATTCGAGTGAAGGTATGCGTGCCCCTCCTGTCTGGAGGCGTCCGAGATAGCGATCGATCCTATCCGCCATTGTTGTCGCCGGAATGGAAACGGGTGCGCCGGAGGCCTTTGAATGAAACCGGCCCAGCGATTGTCCGAGTCTGGACATGGCATCTTTGAGCGCTGAACCGTCGCGATTGCTTCCCAGCAGATGTCGAAAAGCGCGCCGATGGTATTGACCCCACGCTTCCTGTGCGTCAACAAGCTCTGTCACGATCGCGTTGAAATCCGCGAGGTACCCAAGAGGACGAACCCAGTTCACACCAGTTTCGGATCCGTCCCAATGGGATGACATGAGCTGCAGGCTTTCAAATTCCGCCCTGCCGAGCCGGCGGTCCTCGTCAGTGAGGGGGAACATCCCGACTTCTTTTCTGTTCCGAAGATCGGTTTTCGGGATTTTCACCATCAGGTTTTGGCCGTTCTCGCCAAAAACCGGAAAGAGAATCGAGAAGTAGTTCCTGGTGACCGTGCCCGCAGTCTTGACGCGAAAATCCCGGAGAGTGTCGATGCTCGTCAGTTGTGACAGTATCTCGGCCTGAGCCCGACTCTCGTCCATCAGGACGCGGCCATTTCGAGCCATAGCGACTCGAGCTTTTTAACCTTGTCCTCGATCAGATAGTTAGCCATCACCTCACGCTTGGCTGCGCGCGAAAACTTTTCGCGCAGCGCGGGATCTCCGGCGAGCTGCAAAACGCGATCAACGATTTCGTGCGTACTTCCCGGGGTAATCAGAAACCCGTTTTCGCCATCCCTGATGATTTCGCGTAGTCCGCCGACTCGTGAGGCTACCACCGGTCGGCCAACAGCCATTGCCTCAAGTACTGCCCGACCGAAACCTTCCGCAAGCGACGGATGGATCATGATGTCCATCAAAGTGAGGAGCTCGAGTGCATCGGTTCGCCAGCCGAGAAACCTCACATTGTTTTCGAGCCCGTCGCGTTTGATGATGTCGTGCAGGGAATTCGTGTACGACTCGTACTCCTTGAGCACCGCATCTCCGGCTATGTAAAGCATGAAGTTGGGATACGCGTTGACAATCTCGCGCATGCCCTCAAGAACGAAATGCTGGCCTTTTGGTGCGTATACCTGGCCAAGCACAATGGCGTTGAGGCGTTCGGGACGGATGTCTAGCTCTTCCCGCAGCTGCGTCTTGTCAGAATTTTCCACGCGATCAATCACCGCACGGTCAAGTCCGATCTCAATGATGCGGATGCGTTTTCTGAACAGACGGACGAGCAGAGGGTACCGGTCGTCGCGGTTTGTCTCACAGAAGAATGCGATGCGGGATGCGAGCAGGAATCCGATCGTGTCGAGCAGCGGGTTGTCGAGTGCGCCCTTCACATACCAGAGCGCCGGCACGCCGGCCATTCGCGCACCGACACCAGCGAGGAGGAGCGAGCGAATGCTGTTGCAGTAGACGGCGGACACATTCTCGCGCTTCATGAGACGTGCGAGATGCGCGTTGTACCGAAAAAGATCCAGGGCGCTGCGCAGCCGCCGCGTAATGCTGTCTCGAAGCACTTTACCGCCAAAACGATTTATGGAATCGGGCGGGGGTTCCACTATCACTTCTGTCCCGGCCTGACGGAATGGGGTCAGGA
>JACDDZ010000252.1 GCA_013816695.1 Gemmatimonadaceae bacterium | reverse complement strand
TGGCTCCGCCATTTTCGAATGCGAGTCGGGGCGACTGGTGGCGGTCGGAATGAACAGCGTGGTTCGACTCAATAACTGTATCCTGCACGGCGAAACCTTTGCCTTCATGATGGCGCAACAGGTAACCGAGTCGTTCACCCTGAACTCCCCATCCCTTCCCCGTCACGAGCTTCACACCTCCTGCGAACCGTGCGCGATGTGCCTGGGGGCCACCCTGTGGAGCGGAGTTCGCCGCGTTGTATATGCGGCAACGCGCGAGGACGCGACGATCCTCAACTTTGAGGAAGGCCCCGTTTTTCCGGCATCATACAAATACCTCGAAGACCGGGGAATCGAAATAGTTCGCAATGTGCTTCGCGACGAAGCAAAAGCGGTTCTCGAGCTCTACCGTTCCAGGAGCGGCAAGATCTACAACGGCTAGGTTGTGCTGATCGTGCTCTTCCATTCGGAGTCTGAACCGCCAATTTTCCCGAATGAAAACGAGTCTCGATCCGTCCGCCGTTGCCGCAGCTACTGACGCACTAACGAAGGCAAACCTCGCTTTCGCCCAGGCGCATCCCGGCGAGAGTGAGGGACGCCAGCCGGTCCATACCGTCTACGGTGGCGCGCAGCTCTTCGCCGCAGATTCGGTCCCGAAGCTCGGGGCCATCGCTTTGCGCGCGATGGACGCCTACGCCGCCGATGCTGCCACGCTTGGAAAAGCCGTGGGGATTTCCAGTCATCCCGCACTCTCGACGATAAACTCCCGGGTGCGGGAGAAGCTACAGCGTGAGCCTCTCGAAGATTTTCGAATTGATTTTGAGGACGGGTACGGCAACAGGCCGGACGCCGAGGAAGACGGCCATGCACTTGTGGTCGCGCGCGAGCTGCTCAAGGGGATGAGGGAGGAGACACTTTCTCCTTTTATCGGGATGCGTATCAAACCCTTGAACGAGGAGCTGCGTAAGCGCAGCATCCGCACACTCGACCTGGTAATGACAGCGTTGGTCGAAGGAGGCGGAATTCCGGACCGATGGGTCGTGACAATTCCAAAGATCACTATCATCGAACAGGTTGAGTACACTGTGTCCGTCCTGCGTGCGCTCGAGAAGAAGCTCGGGCTCGCTGATGGAACGCTCAAGTTCGAGGCGATGGTTGAGACGCCGCAGATCATTCTCGAGTCCGACGGACGAAGCCTGCTGCCTCGACTCCTCGACGCATCCGATGGGCGCCTGCGCGGCGCCCATTTCGGCACATATGATTTCACGGCAAGCCTCAACATCACCGCCGCATATCAGCGCATGCAGCACCCATCCTGCGATTTTGCGAAACATTTCATGCAGGTTGCATTCGCTGGCACCGATGTCTGGCTGTCCGATGGATCCACGACGGTAATGCCTGTGCCCATTCACCGCGAAGCTGCAGGCGGTCCGAAGCTTACCGAAAAGCAGGTCTCTGAAAACGCGGCGAGCGTGCATGCGGCCTGGAGGCTTCACTTCGATGACATCCGCCATTCCCTGGCGGGTGGCTTCTATCAGGGCTGGGATCTTCACCCCGCGCAGATGGTCACACGCTACGCAGCCCTGTACAGCTTCTTTTTGGAAGGAATCGACGCTGCGGGAGTGCGCCTGAGCAACTTTGTGCAAAAAGCCGCACAGGCGACACTCGTGGGCGATGTATTCGACGACGCTGCAACTGGTCAGGGGTTGCTCAATTTCTTCCTGCGCGGAATCAACTCCGGCGCGATCACGGAGGAAGAGGCGCTCAAGATGACCGGCCTGACGGCCGACGAATTCCGGGGACGTTCGTTCGTGAAGATCATGCGCGGGCGAAAGTAGTTGGGCGCGACGGGTTGGGAACTCGTTGACCTGGTTGCGCGATGGATTCACGTCATCGCCGCAATCATGTGGGTGGGCAATTCCATGCTCTTCAACTGGCTGGACAGGAATCTCCAGAAGCCGGGCTCCCGCAGTGCATCAGGGTCCATCGGCGAGATCTGGCTCCTGCACTCAGGCGCCTTCTATTATGTAGACAAGACGCTGCTCGGTGATCAGAAAATGCCGAAGACCATGCATTGGTTTTTTTTGCAGGCGTTCACGACATTGGGAAGCGGATTTGTCTTGCTGATCGCCGTGTACTGGGCGGGCGGCCGTGCGGTCATGGCCGATATAACAGTTGCGAACCTGACGCACCTGCAGGCCGTGATGCTGGGACTGGGCGCGATACTGGTCGGAAATTTTATATACCAGACTTCCAACGATCACATTGCCCCGCGCTCTCCCGGGCTTTCAGCTGTCGTGTGGATTGCCTCACTTGCGGCAATTTCCATTGCACTCACGCAATTTCTTAACGGGCGTGCGGCTTTTCTGCACGTCGGAGCCATGCTGGGTGTAATCATGGCGACCAATGTCGGACGCACAATTCTCCCGTCCCAGCGCGCGCTCGTTGCATCGATTGAAAAAGGGGGAGACGCCGGCGAGGCAAAGAAGCTGTCGGACAGGGCCAAGCGCGTTTCGATTCACAACAACTACTTCACATTTCCCGTGATACTGCTCATGGTGAGCAATCACTTTTCCGCGCTCTACTCCAACCGTCTTAGCTGGATTTTGCTGCTGGTGATATTCACGGCAGGCGCACTGATCCGGCACATAATGAACATCCGGTTCACCTGGGCTCCGTGGAAGCCTGCGCTGGCTGCCACAGGAGTTGCTGGAACAGCGCTGGTGTATGGGTTGATCCTGGCTGGTAACGCAGGACTCACGATTGGCCCAGCCCGCCCTCCGTTGGGCAACCTTCCTGATTCAACAACGTTGACAGCTGTGAGTTTCGGCGAGGTGCGGCATGTGGTGGACAGGCGATGTGCAGTGTGTCATTCCTCAAATCCAATAGACCTGAGTTTTGGCGTTGCACCCGGCGGCGTGATGTTCGACACACCTGAGCAAATCATGGCGCGTCAGTCGCGAATCCTGGAGCGTGCAGTCGTAACGCGAACAATGCCGCCGGCGAACAAGACGCGCATTACGGATGCAGAGCGAGCTATCCTTGGGGCATGGGCGCAGTCGAGATAGAGCTTTCGACCGGGGCAATTCCCATCTCGTCCAGGAATTGATGTCCATTGCAGTATGCACCGTCTCTGATCCTCGTGCAGGTCAACACAATCCTCTCTTTTGCCCGGGTCATTCCAACGTACAGGACCCGCCGCGATTCTTCTATCTCCGGTAGCGTCCTCGCGCGATCG
The DNA here is from genome assembly GCA_013816695.1 of Gemmatimonadaceae bacterium. The sequence continues at coordinate 98 of JACDDZ010000252.1, read as the reverse complement.
GGAGTTCCGCCGGGAAATTCCGAGCTCTCCACACCAACGATATAGACGTGCGAGAACTCGAGTCCTTTGGTCGAGTGCAGTGACAATAGATTGACGCG
>JACDDZ010000251.1:1894-3318 GCA_013816695.1 Gemmatimonadaceae bacterium | reverse complement strand
CCCGTCCTCTGCTCGGCGGATACACCGACGGTAGCAGTGGCGTTCGAGCCGGAGTTCTCAGTCCGATAAGCGCGAACCCTAGCTTCCCCCCGCTTGAATTTCGGAACGTCCGCCCATCCGTCGCGGTCAACATCGCGAATCGATTGTGAATGGACTCCGCCAATGGCAGTGACTCCGGAGCGGGAGTTGACCTGCCGCCCATGCCATACAATCAGGTCTTTTCCTCCCGCCGAAGTGGCATTCACAATTCCGTCCGATAGCGAACCAGTCCGCGGCGGTCGGCGCGAAATGAGATTTAGAACCCCACCAAGCGCGCCAGGTCCGTAGAGCGCCGACGCGGCTCCCTTGATCACCTCGGCCTGAGCAAGATCGAGCGGGGGAATGTCCAGGAATCCGATTCCCTCCGTCTGGCCGTAGAGAGGCAGTCCATCGGAGAGCACCAGTGTGTATCGTCCTCGAAGCCCGCGAAGGCGCACTCCTGCTCCACCAAGCGCAGGCGAAACTACCTGAACTCGAACTCCCGGCATTTCTGAAAGAAGTCGCGTTGGATCAGAAGGCCGCATTACACTTTTCTCGTTGACGTCCTCGCCGGAAAGAATCTCCAGCCTTTCGGGTTCGTCCTCGAGTTTTCGCCTGACACGGCCCGTAGCGACAACGATGGGAGCCAGGGTGGCGACTGAATCCCGTTTCGTCCTTTCTGCGGATGAGTCAGGTGGAGTCCCCTGAGCTCCGGCGCCGGAGTAGACGCTTGCCAATCCAATAAGCAGGAACGCGATAACAATCCAGTAAGCCTTGTTCGAGGCCCGCACAATAATGCTGCGGCGGACTCTGCATGGAGTTGATCTCATGAGAAATAAGCTATGTTCGGTTCACGGGGACATGGCGTATAATACTTGACCACCTCAGAGAGGTTAAATGACGTTAAGCAAATTGCACTGGGCAGGGATCTTCTTACTCGCTCCGGCCATTGCGGGAGCCCAGTCCAAAAACAAGGCTGCCAGGATCGCCGAGCCGGTGGCACGTGCAACAGCACTCAAGGAAGTGCCGGGCGGCCTGATCCAATCCGGGGAACTTGAGAGAGAGAAAGGTACGCTCGTTTATTCCTACGATATTAAAGTTCCCCATCAGGCCGGAATCGAGGAAGTTCTTGTGAGTGCGATCACAGGTAAAGTCATTTCGCACGAACATGAAACTCCAAAGATGGAAAAGGCCGAAGCAAAAAAAGACCGGCAGGAAAAAGCCAAGGCCGTAAAGAAGAAGTGAAACCGGCCGCGTCCTGGCCCTTTTTATTTGTTCCAGTCTTTAGTTATCTCGACAAGCGCATACGGAAAGCGCGAGCCCCAGTTGGCTGAGTCATGCTGGCCGCCCGCGACTTCTGTGTAGATCACCGAGTACCCCTTCTTCGAAAGCGTGTCCCGCATTCT
>JACDDZ010000251.1:0-1794 GCA_013816695.1 Gemmatimonadaceae bacterium | reverse complement strand
TTCATTACCGCGCCAAAATGCTCCACTCTGTGAGTACACGTTCCCGAACAGGTCAGGCCGTTTGAACGCCAGATAGCTGGCGCCCAATCCGCCGTTGCTAAAACCTGCGATCACGGTGCGGTTGGATTTTCTGGTCACATTCCAGTTTCGGCGCACCCACGGGACGAGCTGCCTGCCCACGAACGCCGCGAAACGCGAATGGTTGGACAGGTCGTCTGATCTCGCCTGGCCGATGGAATCATCGACGAATACTGCCACGAATGGCGGAGCTTTGCTTGCGGCAAGCAAGGTGTCGAGTATCAGGGGCAGCGGAATGGAGTTGAAATAGTCTTCACCGTCGAACACCACAAGTAAATCGTGTGGCGTTCCACGCTCCCGATATCCAGGAGGTGTGTAAACCCAGATCCGGCGCGGGCGACGATATGTGGAATCGAAGATGACATGCATCATCAGGCGTCCCGCCGGAGTTTCGCTCTCACCGAGCCGGCGATTGACTTCGGTTCCGGCCAATTCATCCGCCATCTGCTGCTGTGCTCCAGCGTTGGCCGGGTGCACGACAAGTAATGCTGCGACCAGGAATGAGAAGAGATTCGTCCGCATGAGGCGCTACGGCTGGTCGGCCGCGATCAGACTGATGATGAACGTCGATCCGACTCCAACTGTACTGGTGACGGTAATGTCGCCATCCATGCCACGCGCAAGGTCCCGACTGATTGCGAGGCCAAGCCCGGCGCCCTGTTCTGCACGACTGTGGCTGGCGTCCACCTGCATAAATGGCTCAAAGATCGAGTCGATTTTGGCCGCGGGAATTCCTTGTCCGGTGTCTCGAACGGAGATCCATACAATCTCATCGTTTCCAGGTTGTGTTCGGGCCTCCACATCGATGCTTCCGCCTTCACCAGTAAACTTGATGGCGTTCGAGAGGACGTTGAGAACTATCTGCTGAAGTTTTTCCCGATCTGCCATTACGCAAACGCCGGGCGGTATGTTCACACTGTGCCGGATGTGTTTCATGGCCACCTGCGGCTCGATCATTGGTGCGATGTCGCGCATGATTTCAGCGACATCCAGGCGACGAATATCGTAAGTAACTTTTCCCGCTTCGAGACGCGCCAGGTTCAGGATGTCGTTGATCAGCCCAAGCAGGTGGCGCTGGCTTCTGTCTATCCGCGCCAGGGTCGCCTTCTGCTCCTCTGTGACCGGGCCATGAATTCCCATAGCGAGAAGCTGCGAGTATCCCCCGATTGCATTCAGTGGCGTGCGCAGTTCGTGGCTCATGGTTGCGACGAATTCCGATTTTACCCGATTTGCTTCGACTGCGATGATCCGGGCTGCCTCGGCTGCAACCAGCGCTGCTTCGAGCTCCACGCGGGATCGCTGCAACACCGCGGACATAGCCTCTGTGCGTTCTGTCGATTCCGCTGCCATCCGCGCACTCGCGCGCGCTACGACAGCGTTCTGCTCCCCACGAAACATTGCCGCGTACAGCGGAATCAATTCGCAGATCCATTCGGCGTTATCTATGGAGCGAGCCCCTACAAGAACCAGGACGGAATCCGCGGTGGGTGCAAGGCCGATAACGTCGGTTGGTGTTGCCTTTGAGGTGTAAGGAAGAGTTCCGACGCATTCGCCCTTTTCGACGCACTCATTGAGAAAAGACTTCCACGCTTTTCCCGAGGGAAGAACCGCGCGGAAGCCGGGCGCAACAACAAATGTGTCGACCTCCTGATCGCTGATAAAGACTATGAGATCAGTGCCGCCGATGGAACGCGCGAGTTCCACTGCCGCCTGCGG
>JACDDZ010000250.1 GCA_013816695.1 Gemmatimonadaceae bacterium | reverse complement strand
ATTCAGAAGGTGTCGAACGAGGCAGAGGTTGCGGCCCTGCGCGCCGAGCTCGCAAGAACGAGCGCCGAGCTCGCAAGAACGAGCGCTGAACTGGACCGTATCAAGAAGCGGTTGGCAAACCCAAACAAGTAGCGGGCAGGTGTATCACCCAATCCTGAACAGCTCCAGCGCCCGCGCATACCGCTGGGAAAGAATTCGCTTTACGCCCGCATTTACAGGCGAGGAAAGTTCGGGATCCTCGACAAGCAGCTCCTCCGCCGCAACTCTCGCCTGAACGCTTAACCGCTCATCGCGAATGGGGTCGGCAATCCGGAATCCAGCGACGCCGCTCTGTTCCTGCCCGAAGAGATTGCCCATTCCGCGCATGCGCAGGTCCGCGCGCGCAATCTCGAACCCATCCTCGGTGTCAACAAAAATTCGCAGGCGATCCGCTGCTTCCGGGCTCACATCCCCAAGCAGGATGCAATATGAGGCCTCCGCTCCGCGCCCCACGCGCCCACGCAGCTGATGCAGCTGCGAAAGTCCAAACCGCTCCGGATGCTCGATGAGCATCACTGTCGCATTTGGTACGTCGATTCCCACTTCGATCACCGTGGTAGCGACCAGAATGTCGACCTTCCCATCGCGGAACTCACGCATGATGGCGTCCCGCTCCTGGGCCGGAATGCGTCCATGGATCAACGCGACGCGCCTTTCCGCAAAAGGCCCTGACGAAAGCGACTCATACATTGTCGTCGCAGCCTTGAGGTCTGTCTTCTCTGATTCCTCGATTACAGGATAGACAACATACGCCTGCCTTCCCTTGCCTGTTTCATTGGCGACGAACTCCATGACCCGCGACCGCGCGGAGCCGGGCCGCATCACTGTTGACACCGGTTGCCTTCCAGCGGGTCGCTCAGTGAGCGTGCTCACATCCAGGTCGCCGTACATCGTCAGGGCCAGCGATCGCGGAATGGGAGTAGCACTCATGAGCAGAATGTCCGGAGTTTCTCCCTTGGCGCTGAGTGCCGCGCGCTGCTCCACACCGAAACGATGCTGCTCATCGATCGTCGCGAACCCGAGTCTTCCAAAAATGGTGTCGGCCTGTACAAGCGCGTGTGTCCCAATGACAAGAAGTGGGTCCGTCGACGCAGTCATCTCCGCCGCGCGCTTCCGGATTTTTGCGCCCTGGCTGCCAGTGATGAGGAGCGGCTCTATTCCCACAGGAGCCAGCATCCTTCCAATGCTCCTGAAATGCTGCTCGGCCAGCAGTTCCGTGGGCGCCATGATTGCCGCCTGATAACCGTTCTCCATTGCGAGCAATGATGCAAACAGCGAAACGATCGTCTTCCCACTGCCAACGTCACCCTGCAGTAACCGGTGCATGCGCTTGTCGCTGCACATGTCGCCCACAATCTCCTTGATCGCCAGCAGCTGCGAATTGGTAAGAGCGAACGGAAGCGCCTCCCGCAGCCTGGTCGTCAGGTCGCGCCGGTTCCGGAACGAGATTCCCACTCGCCGGTTGCGGGCGATCATGTTCGCCCTCCGATGCAGAATGTGCAGGAACAGAAGCTCCTCGAACGCGAGCCTGTCGCGGCCCCGCATTGCTTCACTGAGCGATTCTGGACGATGAACCATCCTGAACGCTTCGCAGAGATCAGGCAGCTCCGAGGAATCCAGCATCCTGCGCGGGAGATACTCCTTCACGTTCTCGAGCAGCGCGTCGAGATTCGCTTCCACTATTGCCCGGATTGCCTTGAAGGACAGCCCCTCGGTTGCAGGATAAACCGAGAGTACACGCCCGCCAGTCAGTCCCGACTCCTCAGCGCCAAGATTTACGAACTCGCGCGGACTGAGCTGACGGCCATGAAAAAACCGGACGGCCCCGGTGAGCAGAAGGTTGTCGCCCTTCTGGATGGTGCGATCCAGGAATGGCTGGCCCGGCCAGGAAACCTCGATCATTCCCGAATCGTCCCGAATCACGGCCTGGAATATTCTCAGACCCTTCCGGGTCGGGATAATTCCCTTCGAGATTACCTGACCGACGATTGTCGCGTCATCGCCTACCTGCAGTGATGATATGAGGCGAACGGTGCTCGCGTCCTCATACCGGTGCGGGATATGGTAAAGCAGATCGCCCGCAAGCACGATTCCCAGTCGCCGCAGTGCTTCAGCGCGATTCGGTCCAACTCCCTTGAGGAAATTCGCTGGCATCTCCAGCGACGCCCTTGATGCGCGCGTGATTCCCTTACGGTCAGGCGTGTGTCAGTCCTCCAGGAGCGACGAGGCAAATTCACCAGCGTCGAATGGCTCGAGATCTCCAGCCTGCTCTCCCGTGCCTATGAATTTGACCGGGATGTTCAGCGCGTCATGCACAGCAACCACAACTCCACCACGCGCAGTTCCATCCAGCTTCGTCACAACGATGCCGGATACTGGCACTGCCTCGGAGAAAGTTTTTGCCTGCGCGATGGCATTCTGTCCTATCGTTCCGTCCAGCACCAGCAGCGATTCATGCGGCGCACCGGGCAGCCGCTTTGCTATCACACGATTGATCTTCTTGAGTTCCTCCATCAGCGAGGCACTCGTATGAAGTCTTCCCGCAGTGTCCACTATCACGACATCGATTCCCTTTGTGACACCCGCGTCGATTGCCTGAAAGGCCACGGCAGCAGGATCTGACCCTGGCTGGCCACCCACAAACTCGGCTCCAGTCCGCGCAGCCCACACCCTGAGCTGGTCGATGGCTCCAGCACGAAATGTGTCGGCCGCACCGACGAGCACAGTCCTGCCCTCATTCCGCAAACGCGCTGACAGCTTACCGATGAATGTCGTCTTGCCAGCGCCGTTCACACCCAGGACGAGAATCACGGCCGGTGAACTATTGAGCTCGAGCCCGGCCTGACTATTCCCCGACGACAGCGCCAACTGTATTCCCGAATGCAGCGCCTCCATGAAATCGTCCTGGGTCTTGATGAGCCCGCGCCTGGCCTTGTGCTCGACTTCCGCAACAAGCTTCATCGTCGTCGTGACGCCAAAGTCGGCTTCCAGCAGCAGCGCCTCAAGCGACTCGAGGGACCCCTGAATGGTGGAGCCGCGCGCAATCGCCGCGACGTCGGTGAGGGCTACATCCCTGATTTTTTGCCAGAGAGAGCGGCGAGGGAGATCTCCCTCCTTGCGAAGCAGTCTGCTCATCCCCGAAAGTTAAGCGAAAAAAAAAGCGCCAACCTCTCGGCGGCGCTTTGATGACAGAGCGGGTTTTTCGGTTAGTTGGTCCCGGCAAGCTTGTATGCCAGAAGCGAAGCAAGCGAATTGTCGCGCAGACGCTGGAAGGTTGGCTGTTC
>JACDDZ010000249.1 GCA_013816695.1 Gemmatimonadaceae bacterium | reverse complement strand
CCGATTCCCTTCGCTAGCGTGAACGAATCGCTCGCAGACATTTTGTACCTGATTCGCGTCCCACCATTCCTGGTAGCCGTGACATCGCCATTCGACGAACCCAGGTTTGATCCATCCCGATTCAGCACGATGAGACTCGCCAGGTTTGAAAACTCCTGCATGATCCCGCGGTGCTGTGCACCGAATCCGGGAATGGCGGCGCTTGCCAGTCCCGGCAGCAATGCAGGGCATTCAATCCAGAAACCGTAGCCGTTATTCTCCATGATGAAATGATCGCTCAGTGCAGACTGCGGAATTCCGGCGGTTCCGTACATCTCGCGGTCGAAGCGACCCACCACGGCTGTAGTTGGATGCAGACGGAGAAATTTCCCTACTCCGCCTCCACCAAGTCCAGACCTCTGCAGGATTGCAGGCGTCCCAACCGCTCCTGCGGCCAGCACCACAATCGGCGCACGAACCGAAAATCGTGCGCGCGGCGAATGAGTTTCCCTGTCAATGATGTGACCTGTCACTCGCTTGATCGGAGCGGGTCCGCCCGACTCGACAATCTCCAGCCGGTCAACCCATGCGTCACTGAACAAACGTGCGCCTGCGTCGAGTGCGCGCGGAACATAAGTGAGCAGCGTGCTTTGCTTTGCCCCGTACCGGCATCCGAGTCCGCAGAAGCCGGCCCGTATGCATTGCTTTGCATTTATTTTCGCCTCCCGGGCGTTCCACCCCGCGCTCTGCGCGCCATCGAGTATGACTCGATTGTTCGGAGCGTGCGCATCTGCCGGAACCTTGCGAGCGTGAACGTCATTCTCGACCATCTCGTACATCTCGCGCATTTCATGCTCGCCCATGCCAACCGTGCCATGATCGCGCTGCCACTCCTCCAGCACCCTTTCCGGCGTGCGCAGCATGATCATCCAGTTTACCAGCGTACTTCCGCCGACGGCGCGGCCCTGAAGAAGTGAAATCCCCAGGTCTTCGGTCGCGCGGTTTCCGCGCTCAGCATACAGGCGCGGAACCATCTCGGATTCCTGCTCGGTGAAATTCTCCTCACGCCAGTAGCCGCCCTCTTCTAGAATCACTACATCGTATCCTGCTTCAGCGAGTCGGGCTGCGGCCGCGGCGCCGCCCGCACCCGTCCCCACGACACACACATCGGCAGTAATCTCGAGATCGCGGGTCACATCTTTGTATTGCGTAATGCCGGGATGAACGGATTCCGAAGCACGTGCCGCTTCCTCGGCAAGGTGCTGATGGAATGTGCGCCTGCCGTCTACAGGCGTTCGCGCAACCGGCTCGTCATCAGATGTGATGCCCGGGAGCGCGCCCTCCCATTCAACTTCCGCTTGCCGAAGATAGAGCGGGCCCCGGAAACCGATATCTCCGTGTGACGCAGGCAACGCATAATAGGTGGACAAGATCAGCTTCCTGAACGCCTGAAAAATCGTGCGCCGTAATGCAACCGAGCTTTCTTCCCACTCAGTAAGTATCCGATCCTGGCGAACGGCATTCATTGAATCAAAGCGCGCGAAGCTGAGCGAGAAGACCAGCGAGCAGGTACGACTGCCGAATAGCGTAAGGAGCAGCGACACTTTCCCGCGAAGTACCGCGTCGTGTGCGAGTCGAACCTCGATGGAGTCCAGAAGATTGGCAGGTGGGTCACTATGCGCAAATGCCGCCGGAATAATCCGGCGGCACAGTGCGTCCAGCGTTCTTCGCTGCCGGCGATTGAATGCCGGCGCGGTGACCACTACTTCGCTGATGATTTGTCCATCTCGATTGATCCTATTGACGGACCACGTGATTTCTGCAGACGCGCGGCCGCGGCCTCAGCACGCTCGAGTGCCCTGAGCACATTTTCTCCCGCGAGCTTTCGCAAGTCCGCATCCGACCAACCGCGACGCGCAAGCTCGGCGAACAACGCTGGAAATTTCGATACGTCCTCCAGACCCGTTGGCGTATCGGTGATGCCGTCAAAGTCCGAGCCGATGCCAACGTGATCGATGCCCGCAACCTTGCGAATGTGTTCGATATGGTCGGCAACCTGCGCGAGGGCCGCTTTCGGCCTTGGATTGGCACTCACATACTCCCTGATTGCCGCGCGCGCCGCGGCGCTGTCTGCCTTGTTAGCGGTGCGCATCGCCTCCAGCCTGTTGTCAAACTCGTGGTATTCCGATGACACGAAGCTGGGTACGAATGTCACCATTACCACACCGCCGTTCGCCGGGAGTCTTTTAAGAATGGAGTCCGGAACATTTCGAGGATGGTCCACGAGCGCGCGGGCCGCAGAGTGCGAAAAGATCACAGGCGCCTCGGCCACATCCAGGGCGTCGCTCATTGTAGCCGGTGACACATGCGAAAGATCGACAAGCATTCCAAGCCTGTTCATCTCGCGCACCACTTCCTTTCCGAAGCTGGTAAGCCCGCCATGCGTCTGCGCACCCAGCGCTGCGTCGGCCCAGTCGAGAGTGACGTTGTGTGTAAGCGTCATGTACCGCGCGCCCAGATCGTAGTCCATGCGAAGGAGTGCCAGCGAGTTCTCGATTGCATGGCCTCCCTCCATTCCGATCAGGGACGCAATCTTCCTGTCAGCAAAGGCGCGCCGAATGTCGGCCGCTGTTCGTGCCTCGACAAAAATGTCCGGGTATCGAGCGACTATGCGCTTGGCGATGTCGATCTGCTCCGCCTGAGCCCGCGCCATCGTCATCCCCGTCAGGTCGCCGGGAATGTATACAGACCAGAACTGCGCCCCTGCATGCCCGGCGCGCAGCCTGTCGATGTCCGTCATTCCCCGTGTTTTTACGCGGAGGTCGTAGAGATCGACATTGTACGGGGCGAGAGAATCCGTCCGGATCTCCCAGGGAAGATCGTTGTGTCCATCGATTAGCGGCGTCGTTGCCAGGACATTCAGCGCACGCGCGAGATCTGGATCAGGGACGGGCGTTGGATTCTGCATTGGGGATGGCGTGCAGGCCGAGAGTGCGCCGGCTGAAATTAGAGCAAAGGTTGTCAGTCGCATTGAAATGCTCAGGAAAGAGTACGAACGCTAAATATCGTCTAACGAACAACTGTGAGTGCACCCGGAAGACAGGAAAGAGTGACAGTGGACTCGCTCAGCTGATCGAGCTCGCCGTCCCGCTGACAGGCGGGCGGACTCTCGAACTGGAGCGTGATGCTCGAACCCCGAATTGTGGACACCCCAGGCTTGCCAATGTGCACACCCTTCATGGCCGCCCCAAACAGCTTGAGGCGTTCCAGTGGCGGCATGTCCCCGATCACGACGGTGTCGAGGGTGCCGTCTGTTACTGTAGCGGTCGGAGCAATATGAAAGGCTCCACCAAGAAATCCCCCATTCGCAACGA
>JACDDZ010000010.1 GCA_013816695.1 Gemmatimonadaceae bacterium | reverse complement strand
AAGTAGCGCAGGAACCACTGCCCGCAGAAAATGAAAATCCCGCACAAGCGGAAAGCCTATGCGGGACAATCATTTAATGAAGTGGGCCATCGAGGAGTTGAACCTCGGACCTCACGCTTATCAGGCGACCCCAAGGGAGTAAGAAGTCCGGCAACATACCTGTAAATCATTGACGGACCCCGTGATCTGCCACAACTGGACTCTTGGGTTGCAGGATAATGTCGGCTTGAATCGACAGCGGAATCGACAGCAGTTTCAGCGAGGCGGGGTAACCTATGGGCAACTGTCAATGACTCCGCCCTCTCAATCCTCGTGAAGCGGACGGCACAATTGTTCTGCGGGTTAGACGGCTTCCGTCCGACACGCGCGATAGCTACCTGTCTGCGGCACCCAACGCTTTGCGCAGTGAGGCCCATGCGCCACGCTGGCGGTATAGCCTGATCATTAGGCGCTGCCGAAGCTCTGCGGGAAGCTGGGCACAATAATCGATGCCAAGTTGCGCTAGCGATATCGGGTACCTACCGAGTGGGACACCGGCGGAGGCCAGATCCTCAAGCTGCTCGACAACTCCCAAGCCATTCAGCCGGTCCGCGAAATCCCTACGCTGCTGTGTTTCCAAGGATCGATCGACCTGCTTCAGCGTTGCACGAATCTGTCGAAAGATCCTTCTCTTCTTTCCGCGCAGCAGTCGAATCAGCTGCAGCCGCGCCTCGGAGTCGAGTAATTCAAGTTCGTCCGGGGTCACCTCGCCCCACGAATCCGGATAAGGTCCATCGAGGCCGGTGCCACTAGACAGCAGCAACTCCACACGGCGTGGCAACGACATGGCACTGATTTCGGCTATTCGAGCCTCGCGTAAAGCGGCAAGGCGCGCCTGCCGATCACGCTCGTCCGCCTCGGCCTTGAGTCGACTGCGCTCCCTCGCTTCTTCTGCTGCTGCTTCGCGATCAAGGTCTTGCCTATATGCCCTTGAGAGGGCCGGATATTGCTCAATCACATTTGGATAGTGCCGCGCCAGCAAGGTTCGGAAAGAGGTCGCACCGTAATCGGTGTTCTCGGAATTAGACAGCGCCAACGGGAGGAGAACATCGAGTAGCTCGGTTTTGAACCCAGTATGACGTGCTAGCTCACGGCCTACAGAGCGAAGAATGCTCTCGGCGAAGCCTGAGTGTAATGCCGGTCCGTACCGCCATTGGCGGAGAATGCGATCGCGCGCGACTGGCGACGGTGCGTCGCGCAGGATCCGCGGAAGCTCGCGGGCGTCATCCCCAAGACGGTCCACATCTTCGCGCGTAAGTTGTGGAAGGAAGGGCGATAACGAGCGAAATATCTGGCGTCGGCTCAAGTCATGACCGATTGAGCTGATGCCGAAATAGTGGAGAATGCGCCGCTTCGTCTCGCGCTCAGACTCCGCGATGAGCTTTACTAACACCCAATGTCCTCGATCAATTCGAGCAAAGCCGCGTGGGTTGACGGATAATATTAGTGAAAACCGACAGCAGAAACCGACAGCACTCCAACGCCTTATTACCAGTATTCATTTTCCCGTCACTCTGCCTTGAAGGACGATTGCCTTACCTGAAAGCACGAGAAACTGACCACCTTGGCTCATACCGAGCAGCGAGGATCCAAGAATGCGGGACCCAGCGGCTTGATTCGCATTAGTAGTACTCCCGGACATAGCCATAGGCGCGATCAAACAGCTCGGTATCCTGATGAAGTTTGTACTTCAAAAGCGTTTTTCGTAGCGCCATTCGTACCTCGCGTTCCCCAGCATGCGTGGTTTGCCAGCCCTTAAAGCGAACAGCGCGGACAATTTCGTCGATATCATCAACCACGCGCTTCACCATGATAGGTGTATCCCCGTTCTTCGCCTGCTCGAAGAGTTCGGTAAGCGCGGCCTTACCTCTATCAATCTCCTCCTCGATCGGAGTGTCGTGTTCCAATTTCACGACCTCCTTCGCTAGCGCGAGCAGCTCCTTCAGGAAATCAATGCTGACGAGTAAGCCCTGCTGGTGACGGTTTTTCAGCTCCTCGAGACGCTCCGCAAGCGCTTTATACACCGGGTTTCCGCCATGCTTACGCAATCGCGCGGTCAGCTTAATCGTGATCTCCTTCGCCTTTCTATTCGGATCCGACCCGCCGAGCACTGCTTCCAGTAAATCGGCATCCAGCACCAGCGTGTCGAGGTCGTCGCGCACCGCCTCGACGTGAACATTCTCATGAATCAGCTCGATGGTTTTCGCGCCGAGCCGATGCCAAAGCAGTCGGCCAGTTCCGGTGGACGGTTTGAGTGATTCATATACCTGGACGAGCCAACGGTAATCCTTTTCGTATTGCGTGAGGACAGGATCTGGCGAGAGCGCCTCCCACATTTGCGCAAGTAGGCTGAAGTCGGCCGCGAACGAGTCACGCGTGTCATTCGTGGGCACGCATTCCTGCGCGGAGATCAGCCCCTCGTAGCCTTGGACACTCCGGTCGCAGCGCGCGAAGTACGCAAGGCACTTCTGCATCGCACCCGGCAACATGCTGACGAGTTCTGCGATGTTCGACACTGCCTTACGGACCGACGTCTCGTCGAACTGAAGCGCCAGTGCGACATCATCGAAGATCCCGAGGTAGTCCACGATGAGGCCGTGGGTCTTTTCCTCGCCGTAAGGTCTATTCGTCCGGCAAATTGCCTGCAAAAGGGTGTGGTCGCGGAGCGGCTTGTCGAGATACATCGCCTGAAGTATCGGGGCGTCGAAACCAGTGAGAAGCTTTGAGGTAACAATCAGGATCTTCAACGGATCTTTCGCATCACGAAAACGGTCAAGGAGCTTCTCCTCGGCATCTCTGTCTCGGCGATAAGGAGCGTAGTCGTCCTCCCCGCTGTTCACGGACATGACGATATCGGACACCTCCGGAGGCAGGTGCCGGTCAAGCTCCTGCTTATACAGCACGCAGCTCTGTCGGTCGAACGTGACGACCTGTGCGCCAAATCCGTTAGGGGCAACTTTCTGCTTAAAGTGGTGCGCGATGTCGGCGCAGATCGCGCTAATTCGCGCCGGTGATTTCACCAGGACGGCCATTTTTGCGGCGGCTCTGCCAAGACGGTCGCGGTCGTCGTCCGTCAAACCAGCGGTCAGCTCGCGGTACCCCCCTTCGATGGCCTTCTGGTCGATGTGTAGTTCGACAAGGCGCGGTTCGAAATGGAGCGGCTTGGTCGCGCCGTCGCGGATGGACTCCTCGAATCCGTATCGGCTGATATAACCGCCTTCGTCCTCCTTCGCACCAAAGGCGTAGAACGTGTTTTTGTCCGCACGGTTGATCGGGGTGCCGGTCATGCCGAAAAGAAACGCGTTTGGCAGCGCGTCACGCATTTTTCGACCGAGATCTCCCTCTTGGGTGCGATGCGCCTCGTCAACCATCACGATGATGTTCTCGCGATCGTTGAGAACTCCTTCAGCTTCGGCGAACTTATGGATGGTGGTGATGACAACCTTGCGGACATCGCTTGCGAGCAGATCCTGAAGTTGCTCCTCCGGCGTGAGGTGACGCGGATCCACTGGGACCGGGTGCCCCGACCTGCCTAAGGACGTCAGGATACTGCGCCGTGCGGCGGGCTTGCGTTTTGGGGAGGGATTCACGGTTCTAAATCCGAGGGGGCCCGTGGGGAGTTTAACGCCGCTGAGCGCCAATTAGACCCTATCTCTGGATACTATCGGTCTACGTCACACGAACACCGTCCCGCCCGGCGGTAGCGGTTTCGGTCGTCCCACGCCGCAAGTGCGCTCCGCCTACGAGTGGAACTGCGGATCGAAGTGCGGCGCTCGTCTCCGGCCCGAGCGCACGTCGTCCAAAGTCGCGGGCGGCAGAGGCACCGCGCCCGGTGGCAGCAATACCCCGGTAGGCGACACAGGCGAACCGCTGTGTACGCGCTTTGGATGGAACCAGTCTGCCAAAAGTGTCGATAATGTCAGGATGAAGTTCAGCATGTTGCCCTTGGGTTCAGAGAGGAAGATAGAACTGTGGTTTCCCCACTGGGTCTGGCGGCTTCAGGCCCCGTAAAAGCGGACTGGGAATTGAACGACGAGGAAAGGGATCAAGGTCAGCACGCCGGAAGTCATTTGCCGCGCCCGGAAGCGAGACCGTCAACCACTCCTTGGACCAGCAAATCCAGCAGCAGGAGTGGAATAGCCCACGCAAGGAAAAGTACCCCACGCCAATCGAGAGGCGGAGTTTCAGCCCTCAGCGCCAAGTCGTTCTGCTTGGCCAATCGCTTGTCGAAGTGATCGACGGAACTCTGCCAGTGAGCAGGCCAATCGGGAAATTTGCTTAGCGCGCAAATCGCATCCCTGCGGTCAAAGCTGCGAGTGCTTGCCTTCGCAGGTGACGATCCCATTCCTGAAATGAAGGCAAACAACTCCCTCGCAATCGGGTGACTCGCGTTCAGCTTGTACCTTTGAATGACATTAGCGTACGCCGCGCGAGCCGCCTGCGTTCCCATCCCGTGGGCAAAACCCATGTGTTTTCCGCAGGATGGCAGCAACCCCACAATAACTGGCCTGAGATACCGTTCCGGCAGATGCTCATTACCTGCCAGCCCAATTATCCCCTCGTGCACGCCAAGCAGCCCGGAAATAAGCGTCTCGTCAAATACGCGCGTGCGTGAGGCTACCGCAAATATCCAGCTGCGGTGAAGGGTGTTGAACTCCTCTGGTTGCTTGCGCGGATCATTCATGATTCCAGAAAGAGCAGGATCCATCCTCCCCGACTGAATCAGCGCCGTGACTTCAGTGCGAAGGGCGTCATTCCTCGCGGAGAAAAGCTGGGCCCGCCGCTCAATACTCGCTCGACGTTCCGCGGCCACTGAATCCAGCGCATGCGCTGCATCCAGGCGTCGGCTGCGCTCACTCGGAGTTTCAGGCAGAAAGCGGTGGAGCCCGAATGCAACCAGGCACACAGCGCCAAAGGCGAACAGGATTCCGCCGTCCGTGACGGACCCGATCGCAAGAAGCTGAATGCCTTTGGCCAGGCACAGGAGGGCTGATGCGGAAAAGCAGAGAGCCACCCCGGCGGCAACCGGTGAAGTGACATTTCGCATTTCAAAAGCTCCATTTCTGAAAGACCCTTTCGTCTCATTCGCGCATGGTTCCGCCTGTTACGCGGCCGGCAGTGCCACCGTTCTCTCCATTCGGAGCGACGGTAATGGCGACGGGTCATCGAGCCGATTCTCTCGCCGTCTTCTTCATGCTGGCAGCCGAGACGTAGACTGCCGGATAACAAAAAAAAGCTCTCGACTTTGGGTCGCGAGCTTTTCGCGACTTAGACGGTTTGCCGGATTTCTCCGGTGCGCGGCCCGTCAAGTCGGGAAATCGCCGCGTGTTTATAACTTAGCGTCGCAGGGTATTGGCGTCAACCGGCCACGGTTTCAAGATCATGTAAACATTGTCTTTGCCCGGCCGTGTGCGTCGTTGATTACGACTCTGTTGAAGCCCGCTGCGCGGAACGCGCGCTTAGCATAATCGACCGCCTCGGGTGGCAGCTCCCTATATTCGCCAGCGACGTTCACAAAAAGCGTGGTTCCGAACCGACCACCGGCAAAGGCGGTCGATTGTGTACCGGGGAGAACCTTGTTTAGCAATTCGGCGATCGCGGCAGCCGATGCTTCTCGCTTAGGCGCTGCAGCCGTCTGCATGGATCGGCGTTGGGCTGCTGACTCGGCCAATAGCTTATTCTCACGGCTTGCCGCTCGTTTCATGAAGACAACAAAGCCGACACCGACAGCGGTAATGACTGCTAAAGTTATCCCGCCCGCTGATGTCGTGAACAGCCAGTCTAGCCAGTGAAAAACACTAGGCAGGCTGATTAGTACTAAGAGGCACCCGAAGCGTCCGAGGGTCCTCGTCAGAAGTCTGGCCACCAGTGAGCCCACTGCACGCGCAGCGGTCCACCACGGCGTCGTATTCAAGTTCCGTCCCTTATTTGGGCGATCCGGGCGTACAGGTCCTTTGGCGTTTCAATGCTGTCGGTTGTCACGGAAAGTGCGAAAGAGAGCGTCGTCAGTCGTCTCTGCGTTAGAAGCCCACGGTTCAGATAAAGGATCTGCCAAAATGATCCAGCTCTGCCTTTTATCAGCGCCAGCGACTGAATCCCAAGCTCCCGCAAGCAAGGGGGATTTTGACGCAAGATCAGCGAAGATTTCCCAATCAGGTATGTAGATGATGGAGACCGGAGGGTAGGCCCGCGGAAGATCACCGGGCCGGTACGAGCAAAATGAGCATTTGACATCCACCCGGTCTCCCCGCAGTTGGAGAAAGTGTCCAGCAAGTTGATAGTCCCGAGGAAAGACGACGATCGCGGCCGGATCAGGCAGATTCGCGCGTGAACGCGTCAGTGAGTCGAGAAACAAAAAGCCTTCTGCAGTCTGGCTGAACGGCTCCAGTGCCCGATCGAGCGCCTCCATAGCTTTGGCGTCAAGTACGAGGTGCGCGAATTGGTGCGATTGCCACGGAGTGAGAATGCCATCCTGTTCTCTGCGTGAATATCCGTGTGCGATACCGATTGGATATCGTTGCGCCATAGAATTAGAAATGAGGGGGGGGTTAATTGGAGCGCCGATCGTCGGCTTAAACGGCAGCGAAACCAAATTCGCAGCGCGCCCGACTAATCAACGACCATCGTTCAGCGAAGTCATGTCTCGAATCTCTCGGTCGCTTGCGAAGAGAGCCCTCTCCCACGAGAATGCGCCGAACAAGAACAGAATCAAGGACGCCGCTCTGCCCCATCCCCCCACGCCACTGAATAGCAGCCACAGTGCAATTCCGATCCACGCAGTCCCCAAAATAAGCGGGACGTGCCGGTTACTCGCTTGCGGTCGAGCGGCAGGTTGGCCAGACCATGTATTGAGTTCACGCACTTCAGCTACATCGCGACAGAGGAGCACTACGTCGCGTACTAGCTCAAGGGGGTGCCTATTTTGATTCGCGGGATCCGAGAAGCTTGGTGGCAACCTATTTACGTCATCTGCTTGCCACAGCGTT
This sequence comes from Gemmatimonadaceae bacterium, assembly GCA_013816695.1. Next base: position 10,454 of record JACDDZ010000010.1, on the reverse strand, counting down.
TCAGCGGGCACTGTCCCATTGGCCGTCATTCGAAAAATTTTTCCTTCAGTTCCGGCGATCGACACCATGACAATCTCTCCACTGTCGAGCCGGACAGTTGAATAACACTGAGAGCCAGTATTAAGCTCGCGTACAACCTCGCTCACAAGCCTCCTTTCGCCGATAGTCGTTACCGTTCTAATGCCCTAATTCGCCTGCAAGCCCGTTACAACTATTTGCGACGAAGCCTGTTCATTTTTGAACTCTTAATTTCCCGGTACGGAAGCGACGGTCACGGGCTAAAGTAGAAAGCTTGGGTGCTGTCGGCAATAGCCCGTGGGGCGATAGTCCGTGGTACTCTAGCCCGGATGGGCGCAGGCTAACGCAATGAAATCACCGCAATTCGCGTTTGGCCGTGCCGTTCGTCGACTCAGGGTGAAGCAAGGGCTTTCGCAAGAACGGTTTGCTCAACTCGCGAAGGTTGATCGCACTTACATGAGTGAGATCGAGCGAGGAGTAACGAATATTTCGCTCGCGATGGCGGAACGCATTGCCCGTGCGTTAGGAATCCTGGTGAGCGAACTTCTCGCTGAATCGGAGCAGGAAAAGTAGCATTCTTCGGCCTGCCTTAGGCAGCGCTGACACCAAGCGTCATTAATCGGAGTTAGTTCGATCTCTTCGCTTCAAGCCGAAGGGCTGCGGCTACTCGTTGGAGGCCGGAATACCGATTCGCTGCCACTTTATCCGCCGCTCGGTCGAATGCGATCACTTGGCGGGCGAGTCTGTCGAACGTGCGCCGGTGCATCCAGCGAGGGCGAAGTAACTCGCCTTCGGTCGTTTGAATGAGACGCGACGCATGCTTTTCCGCCCGCGCATCGAATCGGTCCATTTTCCCCATCCGTTGCGTCTGGTACCCAAGTCGGTAACAAAGCCTGCATGCAAAAGCGCGCGCATTCGTGTTTCGCTCTCTGTAAAGGATTCGACAACGCCGTCCGCAATCGGAGCGTGGGCAGAGGAACCAAAACCTCCGCCCCCCAAGGTGAGGGCGGGTGTCGACGATGCGTATGAACATGCTCCTTTCGGAAAGCCAAGCTGAGCGCCCGACTTCGTTTGCTCCCACATCGAAACCGTACCCCGTACTTGTCCCCACCCAAACTCTTCGGTCGTAACTGTCATTCTCACGAGCGACGAATTCGAGTTCAACTGGCGAATGAGAGTCGATTGGGAGTCGACGATCGAGGTGGGGGAACAGGTCGGACTGTGACATACCCCGGCTGTCGATAGAGACGAAGTCGCTCGTAGTGGAACGCCATGACCTCGCTTGAGAACCCGAACCAAAGCCACCCATCAGACCCCCTTTCACACGAAATCAATTGCGTAACCCCTGAAACACGCTCTCGTAGCACGTACTGGACGCTCGGCTGCTATTTACGGAAAATTAAGCATGACCGAACGCGCCGCGAACCTCCCCGTCAATAGCACAATCGGAACACTTGTGAATGACACATCCATCCCCGGCACCGAATCAGCCCTCTCAATTGCTGACGCAAGTTCACTCCGCAGTTTGATCATTTCCGCGCGATTCCTCGAAGCACTAACGAGAGTCGAAGAAAACAGATTGAGGGCAATCCCCACCCTTAAACAATTATTTGACCACCTGGAGGAAGATTTCAAGCAGTCGAGCTTTACGTCCCTCACACCGTGGGATATGACGGGGTTTGAAAAGAACGTAGCACGAGGTAGTCGCGGTTTCCGGTTACGGATCAAGGACTGGCTCGACGAGCATTCGATACGCACGCGATGGACTGAGCAAATCGCCATCTACACGCTCGTCGTTCACGCTCACCGACCGGCTTCTTTTAGTTGGTCAGTCCCTCCGGTGCTTCTAACGACAACTAGCTACGAGCCGTTCCGCTTCGAAGCCGATGGGTTTCAACCCCATTTTGAAACACCCGGAGCCGCGAGAGCGCGGATTCGAGTCTCCTTCGCCGCAGCCCTTCTTTCTCACATCGACGATATGTCGTCAAAACAGACTTCTCGAGCCCCCCTCAATTCCCGGAACGAGAAGCGTGCCCTCGAGTGGCTTGCCCTGCATCAGGTCCACAGGTGGAGCAGTTCTAAGATTGCCAAGGCGTGGGGCCTTGGAAATCCAACACGCTCCGGTGGCACTGGACGCGCAAACGTGGACCGCAGCCTCGAGCATTGGCGGAGTCTTCTTGAACTCCCTGCGAAAGATTAGTTCAGTCTCAAAGGCCCGCCTCCGCGCTTTTCACGTTCGAGCAAAAAGCGCGGCATCGCCAAAGAGTTCCCAGCCCCAAACTCATCCCTGTACGACCGGATTCTGACACCGTCTTCCGGCGCAGCAGGAGAGATGCTGCTACAACAACGGGAAGGGAGAAGTAATCAGGGGGTGGATCCGCGGTGGATCCCAACGCTACGAGGTACCCCAACCAAATGCCTCGACGGGAATTAGGGAGCCCGTCAAACCAAACCGACCCCCTCGTAAGAGGGAAAGCTGATGAAACTCCGTCCTTGCGTCTACTTCACGAGAAAGAGAGGTGAGGAACGCATGAAAACAGTCTCTTCGTACAAAGGCGATCGACTGCAGGGAGTCGGTGGTTAGCCCCGACCTTCGCTCCACCCGAAACGGGTCGTTTATACAAGGATTAGAGGCGATGACATTTACAGAGTTCAGTGACAATTGGCGGAGAAAGGCAGAGGAATGGACGCGTTATTCCGCGCAAGTCGAGGGAGCACAAGTCATCGCGGACCTGTTGGCCGATCTCGAGGCAATCCTTCGGTCCGAAGACGAAGACAAGCTCACTCTGGCTGAAGCTGCAGAAGTGTCAGGCTATTCAAGAGATCACATTGGCCGTTGCGTTCGAAAAGGAACCATTGCGAACGTTGGCCGCCCTCGGAGTCCGCGCGTCCGTCGAGGAGACCTACCCGCAAAACCTCTCGCCTTGCGCGACGCCCCGGCTGAAGCAATCATACCTATTACCAGTAAGGGGCAGATCGCGCGGTCCGTCGTAACCTCGAGACATGAGAGAGACGACAATGGCTAGCGCAAAAAGAAAAGGCTGGAGCTACAGCGCCGGAGAGCGAGGAAGAAATCGTGTACGAGCGTATGAGGACTTGGCTCGCAACAAGATCTTCTTCGAGTTCTACGAGAGGGTGCCCGACACCGATCAGGTGCGACGAGTACGAATCTCCGCGGGTCACAACGACCGTACGGCTGCAAAGAGTAAGGCGGACGAACTTGCTGCCGCATTCAGTAAACCGGAGCGCGCACGCGTTAGCGAAGCGACGCTGAACTCACTGTTTGACATCTATATGCGTGAGGTAACCCCCATGAAGGGGGCGAGCAAAAGAGCTCATGATCACCGCGCGGCGGAGCTCTTCAAGCGCAGTTGGGGTGGGAACAGGAAGATCTCAACTCTGAATCGTAGGGACTGGGACAAGTTCATTCATGAGCGTCGGCGCGGGACTTTGCGGCCGGTCGGACGTAAAGCAAAAGAAAATGAAACCGGAGTTCGGGATCGGCAGATCGCCTACGATCTGAAGTTCCTTCTATCAGTTTTCAATTGGGCAATGACCGGCGGTGACGGGCGAGGTAATCCCCTGCTCGAGCGGAATCCGCTTAAGGGGCTACCTATTCCTCGAGAGGAGAGCCCTCGCAGGCCACTGCTTAGTGACGACCAGTATCAAGCGTTGCAGCGCGTAGGCGCGCAGGTGGGCCAGCATTTCGAATTGGCACTCATTCTTGCTCACGAAACGGGGCATCGGATCGGGGCAATCCGCCAACTGCGATGGAATGATGTGGATCTAAAAGAGAGACGGATCGTCTGGCGGGCAGAGAACGACAAGATCGGCATGGAGCACGTAGCACCGCTTTCAGACGAAGCTGTGAGGGCGCTTGAGAAACGCCAAAAGGAAAACCCGGCCATCGGAAATAGTTGGTTGTTTCCATCTCCCGCCAATCCTTCTACTCCCTGTTCGCGACATCTCGTCAGGGATTGGTGGCGTCGCGCAGCGAAGCGGGCGAAGCTTTCTTCCACCGCCCGTTTGGGGTGGCACAGCCTACGGCGAAAGTTCGTCAATGACATGAAGTCCGATACTCCGATGGCCGACCTTTGCCATTTGGGCGGCTGGAGAAGTGCTCTGACCGTCATGACGGTCTATCAGCAGGCCGACCAGGTGACGATGAGGTCCGCTCTTCGAGGTCGCGAAGAACGGAGGGCGAGTTTGATTCCTCGCGAATCGACAGCGTGAATCGACAGCAGAGTGGTTTCGTGCAGGGATACAAAAATCCCGCACCAGCGTGAAGTCGATGCGGGATAAGAAGTTGAAGTTTATGGGCCATCGAGGAGTTGAACCTCGGACCTCACGCTTATCAGGCGTGCGCTCTAACCACCTGAGCTAATGGCCCCTAGGGGCCGCATTCGCGTACCGCCAAGAACCTTGAAATTTACCCGAGCCGTAAACCCTGGTCAATCGTCGTACTTGCCCGGATGTCCCGGACGAGGGCGCTCTTCATCCTCGATGTCGTACTCATCATCCAGGTCTACAAGATCGTCGTCGAGATCGTCGAAATCGTCATCATCGTCGTCGTCATCATCGTCGTCATCTTCCAGGGCATCGTCTTCTTCGTCGTCCAGAACGTCGAGATCGTCATCGTCATCCAGGTCGTCGTCGTCGAGATCATCTTCCACGATCTCGTCTTCGGGATCGTCGTCGCTGGCCGGTGTTGCCGCGCTCATTGGGATTGCTCCCCTGAATTCTTCGGCTTCTAACGACTCGAACGTGTACCACATACCCTTATTACCCCCGAATTGTTAGAGAGCTGCACGCTCCCGTTTTGCTTCTCGCGACAGCTTCTTACGATCATTTGCAGCGAGGAATCGCTTCCTCAGCCTTATCGCCTCGGGCGTGATCTCAATCAACTCATCTTCTTCGATGTACTCGAGCGCACTTTCAAGCGTCATTTCGCGCGGTGGCTCAAGTTGAATGTTTTCGTCAGTCGACTTGGACCGCATGTTCGTCAGCTTCTTTTCTTTCGTCGGGTTTACATCCATGTCACCCGAACGCGAATTCTCGCCGACCAGCATCCCTTCATACACTTTATCACCGGGCGAGACGAACAGGGTCGAGCGCTCCGCCAGGTTGGCCAGTGCAAAAGCAACAATAACACCAGCTTCCATCGAAACTAGGGTGCCCCGCATGCGCCCCGCAAGCGGTCCGGCCCACGGACCGTATTCGAGGAACCTGTGGTGCATAATTCCGGTGCCGCGCGTATCGGTCATGAACTCCGATCTGTAACCGAAAAGTCCCCGCGCCGGGATCTTATACAAGAGCCGAACCATCCCCTGGCCGGGATTCTTCATTTCGATCATTTCAGCGCGACGAGGACCAAGTTTCTCGATAACGGCGCCCAGAAATTCCTCGGGGACGTCGATGGAGAGCTCCTCATATGGCTCCAGCCGCTCGCCAGTCGACGATTCGCGAGTGATGACGCGCGGGCGGGAGACCTGGAATTCAAATCCTTCGCGCCTTATCGTCTCCATGAGGATCGTCAGGTGCAGCTCACCGCGCCCCTGCACTGTCCACGTATCAGTGGCGTCTGTGTCCTCAACACGCAGCGCAACGTTCCGCTCCAGCTCCTTGTACAGGCGCTCCCGCAGCTGCCGCGAGGTCACGAACTTTCCTTCCCGACCCGCGAATGGAGAGTTGTTCACGAGGAAATCAACAGAAATTGTCGGCTCTTCAACCGATATTCCCTCCAGCGGTTCCTGGGCAGCTGGATCAGTTACAGTCGAACCTATGTCGACATCTTCCAGCCCCGCAAGCGACACGACATCCCCAGCGAAGGCTTCCTGAACCTCGACCCGTTCCAGGCCTTCATACACGAACAGCTTTGTGACCCGAGCCTGCTGCACAGTCGTCAGTCCAATGCTCAACAGCGAAACCTGTTCTCCCACGCGCACCGTTCCCCTTTCAATCCGGCCAATTGCCAGTCGTCCAAGGTAAGGTGAATAGTCGATGGTCGACACGAGCATCTGATACGGGCTCGCGACATCATTCGGTGCCGCCGGGACACTCTTGAGAATCGTATTGAACAGCGGCGTCAGGTCTACGGGAGTGACGTCCATGTCCATGGTCGCGACACCTTCGCGAGCGGATGCGTACACGACGGGGGCCTCGAGCTGCGCTTCGTCCGCCTCTAGTTCGATGAACAGGTCGAGCACTTCATCATGCACGCGCATCGGGTCCGCACCCGGGCGATCGATCTTGTTGATGACTACGATCGGTGTGCGGCCCAGCGCGAGCGCCTTCCTCAGAACGAAACGGGTCTGCGGCATTGGGCCATCGAACGCATCGACCACAAGCAGGACTCCGTCAACCATGCGGAGAATACGCTCCACTTCTCCACCGAAATCAGCGTGGCCGGGAGTATCAACAATGTTGATTTTCGTTCCCTTCCAGCGAACGGAGGTGTTCTTGGCAAGGATAGTGATTCCCCGCTCGCGCTCGAGCGGATTCGAATCCATTACGCGCTCTGCGACAACCTGATTTTCACGGAAAGCACCCGCCTGGCGGAGCATCTTGTCCACGAGCGTCGTCTTGCCATGATCAACGTGCGCGATAATGGCGATATTGCGAATTGACTGCTGGACTGGCATAGCAACGAAAGATAGTCAGACAGATCCTCTGATTGTACCCGACAGATACAAAGACAGGTGCCTCGTTCACTGGCAGGAAGTGCGCGTATTGGGTTGTGGGTGGTTGGTTTCGGGTGAAGCGGTTAAGGCGTTTTAAATTTTTCGCAACCGAGAGCAGTAACGCAGTAACCGCTCAACCCATAACCAACTACTCACAACCCAAAACCCGCCCTATCTCCCAGCTGCGCGCCCGATACTTTACGCTTCTGGACTGTCCTGCTCCCTTCGAAGCGGCAGCGAAAAACAGAACACCGAACCGACAGGCTGTATCTCTGCCCATGCCCGCCCTCCGATCGCTTCGACTGTCTCCCGTACGATGCTCAAGCCCAGGCCGGTGCCCTCGGCTCGTGTCACAGTTTCGTGCGCGCGAAAAAAACGTTCGAACAGCCGCTCCCGTTTGTCCTCCGGCACGCCTAGTCCATTATCGCACACCCTGATCACCACTTCACTGGAAGCCTCGTCCATCAGTGCGACTATTTCGACCACAGAGTCAGACCGCTCAGGGTCGGAATACTTGATCGCATTGCTCACATAATTCGTGAGGCACAGCTCCACCACCGCCGCATTCACCTCCAGCGGAGGGATGTCCGGAGAAATTCGCAGATCGACGTTGGCCGCCTGCGCTGCCTCACGAACCTGGCGGCAGGCCTCCTTGACTGCTTCCGGCAGCTGCACGTTTCGATGCTGACGAATATTCTCGCCGAGCCGCGCTATAGCCATGAGGTTGTTGACTGTATCACGCATCGCGCGGGCGTGCTTCAGGATCATATTGCCGAACCCGACAACTTTTTCGCGCGGCACATCGGGCATCGCGACGAGGAGCTCCGAAGCACCCATAATTGTCCCGATGTCGTTCTTGATCTCGTGTGAGATGGCGCGATTAAAGGCGCGCAAATGGTCTTCACGGTGCGCGACTCTCTTGTCGGCAAGCTGCAGATAGTGAACCGTGGTTGTCTGCTGAATTATCGAGATCGCGCGAAATAACCTGTGACCACAGACCAACAGCTGCCCTTTTTCGCAGGGCTCCTGTATTTCATCCGCGGCACGCGCGAGATACGTAAAGAGGATTCCGCCCAGAATCTCGTATTCCTTGAGAATTTCATAGGGATCGAAGCCCTGTGCATGCCGGAGTGCGCCCAGCTCCCTCGCCTTGGCCACGAGTGGAATATCCGTGCTCACTTCGGCGGCGGGGTTCTCCAGGTACTCGGCAATTCCCTCGACAAGGATTGGAACGTGGTTGAGGAGGTCTTCGGTCGGGAAAACCCGGTTGGGGTCGAGGTTTACCCGCTCGCTGATCCTGCTTAGCCAATGCCCCACAAGCTCGCGCTTGGAATCGCGAAGCCTGGATGCGAGCGCACCCGCGAGCGGACAGTCGCTTTGCAGGTCGCTGTATTTGGATGCACGGGGGTCTTGCGTGGCTGTAACCAAGGGGCTCCGGATATGTCATCCAGAGTGCAATTCGGAGACCGTTTAACCGGTCGCAGCTGAAAGCCGTAACGCAGTAACCGCTCAACCCATAACCAACTACCCACAACCCAAAACCCGCCGTATCTCCCAGCTGCGAGCTCGATCCATTTATCGATGGCCCTGAGCTTCCCGTAATTGCATTCCTTCGCACTCAAGCTGCGCCGTGACGTGCTCAATGCCAAAGAGACGCATTGCGTCGTGAATATGCTCCAGGACGTGCTGGTGAGCTGACGCATCGCGAACAACCGCATGCACGCTCATCGCGATCATCTGCGGCGTCAGCGCCCAGACGTGAAGATCGTGCACCGATTCGACTCTGGGAATCGCCTCAAGCTGCTTTCGGACCGCGTCCACCGGAATGTGTTCCGGCGTGGATTCGAGAAGAATGTCCACTGCTTCGCGCACAAGTTTCCACGCGCCGCGGATGATGAGCGCGGTGGTAACAAACGATGCGATCGGATCGGCTGCCAGCCACCCCGTGTAGTGAATGACGATCGCGGCCGCCACAGTGCCCACGGACGCGAGCATGTCGCCAATTACATGCAGGTACGCACCGCGAACGTTGACGCTCTCCGTTGCAGCGCCATGGAGAATGCGCGCGGAGACCATGTTCACCACGAGTCCGGCGAGTGCGATCCAGAGCATCAGTCCGCCTTCGATAGGCTCCGGATTCCTGAGCCGAAAGACCGACTCCCACATGATCCACACGGAGATCAACAGAAGCATCGCGCCGTTCAGGAACGCCGCGAGGATTTCCCATCGGAGGTAACCGTAGGTTTTTTGAGGCGTGCTCGCATGCTGTGCGAACCATGCGACAAAGAGCGAAAGTCCGAGCGCCCCAACGTCGGTTAGCATGTGTCCGGCGTCGGCGAGGAGGGCGACTGAGTTGGAGAGCAGGCCACCGACTACTTCCGCAGCCAGAAGCGTGGCCGTGAGCAGCAGGGAGAGCCTCAGGCGCTTTATCGAGCCTGAAGAATCGTGGCCGTGGGAATGACCATGATGATGGTCGTGGGATTGCCGCACTGTCTGGCTCTACTAGTTTGTTAGTGTGCTCGCACGCTGGATTCTCATCTTAGTTCTCGTTCTCCTCAACGGCTTTTTCGTCGCCGCGGAGTTCGCACTTGTACGCTCCCGCCGGACACGCCTCGAGGCGATGACCCGCAAGGGTGATAAACTAGCGCGAATAGCCCTGCGTGCGACTGGAAACATCGGCTCGCTGCTCTCTGCAAGCCAGCTGGGCGTCACGCTCTCCAGTCTTGGTCTTGGATGGGTGGCAGAATCCGCGCTGAAAGAGCCATTCGCCGAGCTGTTTGCGCACCTTCCGCTCGGAATGGATGTCGCGCTCGCAATGACTATTGGGGCGACCCTGGCAATTGTCGTCATCACTTTTCTGCATGTTGTCTTCGGCGAGCTCACTCCGAAAGCCGGCGCGTTGAATCACCCGGAACAGTTCGCGCGCTGGCTTGCACCGCCGCTGCAGCTGTTCGCCTGGATTACGACTCCATTCACCTGGATTCTCAATCGCTCGTCGCAGTTCATTCTCGCACTTTTCGGCGAGAGGGGCGCGCGCAACGCTGAAGATGCAGTGCATTCGCCTGAGGAGCTTCAGATCCTCGTCGAGCAGTCGCAGGAAGGTGGAGCGCTAAAACAGCAGGATGCAGATCTCCTCGGCAACGTTTTCGACTTCTCCGAGAAAACCGCGCGAGAAGTGATGACTCCTCGCACCGAGATCATCGCGCTTGCGGAAGATGCCGCACTGGAAGAAGTGCTCGAGACCGTGCGGGAAAACGGATTCTCACGCTACCCTGTTTATCGGGAAAGCATCGATGATGTCGTCGGGCTCGTGCTAGCGAAGGATTTGCTTGCGGTTCTCAGCCCGAGCGGTTCGGTAGGCCGTGGAGAAGCATTCGTACTTGCCAGCGTTGTGCGTCCTGTGCACGTGATACCCGGATCGCGCGAAGTCGAGGATGTGCTCGGCGACTTTAAACGGCTGAAGGAACATCTTGCGATGGTTCTCGACGAATATGGCGGCACGGCGGGACTGGTGACTATGGAAGACCTGCTCGAGGAAATCGTCGGAGAGATTCTCGACGAGTATGACGAGCCGGAACAGGATGCTGTCGAAGTTCGTGCCGGTGAGACTCTCGTGCCTGGCAGCACGCACATCGGCGAGCTGAATGAGCACTTCGGTCTTTCTGTTCCTGAGACTGATTACAACACCATTGGTGGCTATGTATTCGGAGTACTGGGCAGACTTCCGCAGATTGCCGACCGGATTATCGCCGGCGG
>JACDDZ010000009.1 GCA_013816695.1 Gemmatimonadaceae bacterium | reverse complement strand
CTGGAGGATGCCGGCGTTTTCTCCATTGTGCTTGAGCTCGTGCCCGCCGCAGTAGCGGAGCGCGTTACCGGCGCTGTGGGGATCCCAACGATCGGTATCGGGGCGGGAATATCCTGTGATGGTCAGGTGCTCGTGCTTCCAGACCTGCTTGGACTCAACGACGAGTTCTCGCCGAAGTTCCTCAAGCGATATGCTACTCTCGCCTCGGATGTCCGCGAAGCTGTGAGTGAGTTCGCGCGCGATGTGCGCGCCAGGACATATCCGGGTGACGAGCACAGCTTCTAGAATGTTGACCGCACGAACGCGGCGCGAGCTGCGTTCCATACTTGTCGGAGCTACCGGAGACGGAGAGCGCGTCGGACTCGTTGCCACAATGGGAGCGCTTCACGAGGGCCATCTTCACCTCGTCGATACGGTGCGTGCAAAGTCGGACATCGTGGTGATGAGCGTTTACGTGAATCCGCTCCAGTTTGGTCCGAATGAGGATTTCAGCAGGTATCCGCGCAACCTGGATGAGGACTCAGCGATGGCGGCCGAGCGTGGGGTGGACGTCTTGTTTGCTCCAGCTGACGCCGAGATGTATTCAGCGAAACCGATGGTGACAGTTTCGGTGGGCGATGTCGGCGCGGCCTGGGAAGGCAAGACGCGGCCCGGACATTTCAACGGGGTGGCCACCGTCGTTGCGAAGCTATTCAATATTGTCCGTCCAGATGTCGCAGCATTCGGGCAGAAGGATCTGCAGCAGGTTGCCGTAATCCGCGCAATGGTGGGCGAGCTCAACTTCCCGGTGGAAATGGTCGTGATGCCAACGGTAAGGGAGAGTGACGGTCTCGCTCTATCCAGTCGTAACAGGTATCTGGATGAAACCCAGCGCAAAGCGGCACTCGTCTTAAGCAGGGCGCTCGACACCATGACATTGCTTTTCAAGGAGGGAAACGCGAATGCCGAGATGCTCGTTGCCGCCGGCAAGCGTGTGTTCGCGGACGTCCCATCCGCGGTTCTGGACTACCTGGCTGTCGTGGACCCCAGGACCTTTAATGCTAAAACTCAGGTCGAGCCAGGCGATGCGGTGATTGTCGCCGCAAAAGTAGGCAGCACGCGCCTGATCGATAACGTGATTCTTACACAGTGAAGATCAATAAAGCGACCGGGATGCCGGTGTGGGCGCAGGTCGGGGAAAAGCGGCTCGCTCACATCGAGCGGGTCACGTCGTTGATTCGTGCATGGGGGGCAGCGATGCGACTTCCCGCGAATGAGGCCAACGCGTGGATCGATGCTGGCATGTGGCATGACTCGCTTCGCGATGCTCCCGAGAAGGAGCTTCGTGAAATCACCGGAGATAAAACGTCACTTGAGGGCCTGCTGCACGGACCGGCCGCCGCTATTCGACTCGAGCAGGAAGGAGAAAAAAGAAAGGAGGTAATCGATGCCGTTCGTTTTCATACTGTAGGATCTCCAAACTGGGCGTCGACCGGCCGCGCGCTGTACATGGCCGACTATCTGGAGCCGGGACGGAAATTTTCCAAGGAAGATCGTTTCTTCCTTGCGAGTCAGGTACCACATTCGTTCGATGCAGTGTTTCGCCAGGTGGTGCGTTTTCGACTGGACTGGGCTGTCAGAGAAGGGAACACAATCTTTCCGGAAACAGTCGCGTTGTGGAACAGCCTGCGCTGACTGCCGAAGGGCGCAAACGCCCTCGGAAAATCGGCCGTTACATATTGCTTCTTATCTTACTCGGCGCCGTCGGCTACATCGGCTTTCGCTACTGGAAAACGCGTGACCTGGCCGCGAGCATCCCGATAGTTGGATCGGTTCCGGAAAATGTGACGATGGCGCCCGTCAACGTCCGCATCAAAGTGGAAGTCATTAACGCGACCACAGTCCGGGGACTCGGACGGCGCGCTACTATATACCTGCGTGATCGAGGCTTTGATGTGGTCGGAATCAGCACGTCGCGAGAGGTGCGCGATTCGACCTTGGTTCTGAATCGCTCTGGACATGCAGACTGGGCCGCGCTTATTGGAAAGGCTTTCAACGCAAAGGTGGAATCGCGTCCTGACTCCAGTCGCTACGTGGATGTAACTGTTTTAATTGGCGCCAACTGGCGTCCGCCGGCCCTGCCTTTCTACCCGTAGCTGACCACACGCAGCCGCTATGTCCATTCCGCGGCTCTTACGGATAGCCACTTCGACGTTTTCCGCCTGAAGCAGCCGTGAGAAGGTGATGATCTTCGGCATGAGCGTGGCGTCGAACTCTCCAGCTCCGCCCGGGTGCAATGGAATGAGATTCACGAACGCCTTGCACTCATGCGCCAGCTCAGCGAGCTGTGCTGCGTGCTCAGGCTGATCGTTTACGCCGCCAAGCATCACATACTCAAAAGTGACGCGGCGGTCGAACTGCCTCGCAGCATCGATCACTTCACCAAGCGGATATTTCGTGTTGATGGGCATCAGCTCGTGACGCAACTCGTCGTTAGGAGCGTGAATCGAGATCGCCAGCCTGAACTGCTCCGGACGATTGGATAGCGCCACGATTCCCGGAAGGACACCGACAGTCGACACAGTGATATGCCGCGCGCCAATGCCAAACCCTTTCGGATCATTCAGGATTGTGAGAGTTGGATCCACTGCTTTCCAGTTCATGAGTGGTTCACCCATTCCCATGAACACGATGTTCGTCGGCTTGAGCGGGTCTTCGATCATTCGCAGCTCGCGCACCTGACCCGCGATCTCGAACGCCTCGAGGTTGCGCGCGAATCCCATTGCACCCGTCGCGCAAAACGCACACTTCAAAGCACATCCTGCCTGCGATGAAATGCAGAAAGTGAGTCTGTTGCTTTCCGGGATCGAAACCGTTTCGATGAATTCGCCGTCATGCATACGGAAGAGAAACTTCTCAGTGCCGTCCTTGGACGTTTGCCGGGTTGCCAGCTCCAGGCGCGGAATGACAAAATGCTGGTCGAGAAGGGTACGGAACGAGGCAGGCAGATCGGCCATGGAGTTGAAGTCGGCGGCAGGCACTGCCCATAGATGCCGCATGACCTGGGAACCGCGAAAAGCTTTCTCACCATGTTCTTCGGCAAAGGCCCGAAGCCGGGATTCGGCCACTGCCGGTTCCAGGTTCAGGAGGTTTATCCGGGTGTCTTTTTCACCCAATCCATGCGCTTTCATTCTACCACCAAGTCCTTGCCATAATTAATTTTAACTGACTTGCATGGACACACTGAACTGACCCAAGACGAAATCTTTTCCACATCGCTCCGATCCCACCTGTGCGGCAGCCTCCGGGCTTCCAGCGCAGGCTCGAAGGTCGCGCTCGCGGGGTGGGTACATCGCAGCCGGAATCTTGGCGGACTGATCTTCATCGATCTGCGTGACCGCGACGGAATAGTGCAGGTCTCGCTGAATCCATCCGAAGTCGACCTGGCACTCGCGCAAACTGCGGCTTCGCTTGGCGCTGAAACAGTCATTCGCGTTGAAGGCGATGTCGTCATGCGTCCCGCGGAGACGCGTAACGCGGACATGCAAACGGGTGAGGTTGAGGTACGTGCAACCTCTATCACGATTTTGTCGCCAGCCGAAACACCGGCGATTCCCGTTGCACGTGGAAAGGGAGAGAAGCTTCCCGCTGAAGAATTGAGACTCCGCCATCGTCACCTGGATCTCCGTCGGCCGGAGCTGCAGCAGAGCCTTTTTCTGCGGCACAGGCTGGCGCAGGCGACGCGACACTTCCTGGACGAGAACGGCTACATCGAAGTTGAAACGCCGATTCTTACCAAGCCAACGCCTGAGGGTGCGCGGGATTATCTGGTACCGAGCAGGGTGCATGCGGGAGAGTTCTACGCCTTGCCGCAATCGCCACAGTTGTATAAGCAGCTGTTGATGGTCTCGGGTTTCGACAGGTACTTCCAGATAGCTCGCTGTTTCCGCGACGAGGATCTTCGTGCGGACAGGCAACCCGAGTTCACACAGATCGACGTAGAAGCGTCGTTCGTGGATCGCGAGGACATAATGAAGATGACGCAGGGTTTGATGACTGCGTTATTCGAAGTCGCCGGAATTACGATTCCGGAAAAGTTCTCGCGACTGACCTATGCAGATGCAATGGAGCGATACGGCTCCGATCGGCCTGATCTGCGTTACGACCTGCAGATCCGCGACTACAGCGAAGTGTTCCGGGGTCTCGATTTCGGGATCACCAGGAATGCTCTGGAAGCAGGTGGCCGCGTGCGTGGGATCAGGATTCCCGGTGGTGCTGCGCTGTCACGCAAGCAGGTTGATGAAATTGAAGTTGTCGGCAAGTCTGGAGGGATAGGCGGACTGTTACGGCTCAAGAAGAGCGTGGCCGGACTCGAAGGCCCGGCGGCGAAGTTCCTGGATGCTAACGCAGCCGACAAGCTGGGGCTCGAGGAGGGCGACCTGCTGCTCCTTGCCGCAGCACCCGACGCTGTTTCCAGCGTCGCACTGGATCGCGTGCGCCAGGATGTGGCACAGCGCCAGGGTCTGGCCGATGAGAACGGGCGCGAGTTTCTTTGGGTCACTGACTTTCCGCTCTTCGGCCGTAACGATGACGGCACCGTGAGCTCGGTTCATCACCCGTTCACGTCACCGCATCCTGACGACCTTCATCTGCTGGAGAGCGATCCTGACAAGGTTCGTGCGCTAGCCTATGATGTCATCCTGAACGGAACAGAGCTGGGCGGCGGAAGTATTCGTATTCACGATCCGCGGGTTCAGAGTCGCGTGTTCAGCGTGCTCGGGTTGAGTGACGAGAGCGCGAGATCGCGTTTTGGCTTTCTGCTCGAAGCGCTTGGGTCAGGTGCGCCGCCACATGGTGGAATTGCATTTGGCTTCGACCGGATTGCCATGCTCATCGCAGGTGGCCAGTCATTAAGGGATGTAATTGCGTTCCCGAAAACAACGGCCGCGCGGGCATTGTTCGAGAATGCGCCCACTGTTGTTCCGGAAAAGGATGTAAGCGATCTCCACCTCGAGCTCAAGAAACGAAGCTGATGACTGACGAGACAGCCACCACACAGCGCCTCAACACGGAAGGCGCGGACATGCTAACGCTCGCGGGCGTGAATGACGAGAATCTCGTCGAGCTCACGCGCCAGACGGGAGCCAAGGTAAATCTTCGCGGCGACGTGATGACAATCACGGGCGGAGCGGAATCCGTCGCAAAGGCGTCCCATATTGCCCAGCGTATGATCGACACAGCCAAACAGCAGATGCCGCTCACAGCCGACGATGTGCTGCGCATGAGCATAGACCAGCCACGTGACGGGAATGGCGCGTCGCAGGGTGAGGGCGACACACGCATCGTGCTCCCCGGCGTGCGCAAGATCATTCAGGCCAAGACAAGCGGTCAGGCAGACTACATGAAGCTGATCGCCGAGAATGATATTGTGGTGGGAATCGGTCCTGCTGGAACAGGCAAGACGTATCTGGCTGTCGCGGCTGCCGTTGATGCACTGGCGAGAAAGCGCGTACGCCGGATTGTGCTTGCGCGTCCGGCGGTTGAGGCCGGGGAAAGTCTTGGATTTCTGCCTGGTGACATGCAGGCGAAGGTAGATCCATACCTCCGTCCGCTCTACGACGCGCTGGAAGACATGATGCCGCAGGAACGAGTGCAGAAGGCGATTGAAACCCGGACCATTGAGATTGCGCCGCTTGCATATATGCGTGGACGGACTTTGTCGGACGCATTCGTCATCCTCGACGAAGCGCAGAACGCGACCAACGCACAGATGAAGATGTTCCTGACCCGGCTTGGAGTTAATTCGAGAGCAGTAATCACAGGGGACAAGACGCAGATTGACCTGCCCAAGCGCGAAGATTCCGGTCTCGTGCAGATTGAGCGGATACTGCCAGGCATCGAGGGAATCGGCTTCCAGTACCTCACTGATGCGGATGTCGTGCGTCACCGCCTCGTGCGCGAAATCATCAAGGCGTACGCGGACGATTCGGGCAACTGAGCGTGCAAGCCGGTAGCGAGCTCGCTGTCGATGTAAGCTCGACACTGCGCCGGCGGCTTGTATCGCTCAAACGCGCGCGCAAGGTCGCCATGCTTGCACTCGAGTCGGAGCGCGTGAAGAACGCCATGCTCTCCATTGTATTCGTCTCGACGCAGAAAATCGCGTTGATGAACAGCGAGTACCTGAAGAAGCAGAGACCGACTGACGTGATTGCGTTTGGATTTGGTTCCGGGTCGCATGGCGGCACAGTGGTTGGCGACATCTACATCTGCCCGGACGTCGCAAGAAAAAACGCGCAGGCAGAAAGTGTTTCCCTGCGTGAGGAGCTGGACCGGCTAGTGGTTCACGGCGTCCTCCACGTGCTCGGGCACGAACATCCGGAATCCGATCGCAGGGTGGCGTCGAAGATGTGGAAGAAGCAGGAGTCGATTCTCAGGCGCGCCAGGTGATCGCTTCGCGCGCGGTCTCCGTCGAAAAGGTGCTGGCCGACTTTGACGCTGGAAGTTTTGCAGGACTCGCGCGTGCCGTCAGCATTGTCGAGAACCATCGCGACGGATTTGAGCAGCTGCTTGCGGCACTTCACCCCCGGACTGGACGGGCACGAAGGGTCGGGTTGACAGGACCGCCGGGCGCGGGCAAGAGCACGATTACCACGCTGCTCGCAAAAAGCCTGCGGAGCGCCGGCCACAAAGTCGGAATCATAGCGGTAGATCCCACGTCGCCGTTTACAGGCGGCGCATTGCTCGGCGACCGGGTGCGGATGGAGCAGGTGGCGCTCGATCCTGGTGTTTTCATTCGCTCGATGGCGACTCGCGGGTCTTTGGGCGGTCTTGCAGGAACAACCCGCGAAGTCGCGGATGTTCTGGACGCATTTGGATTCGAGCGAATCATTATCGAAACTGTTGGCGTTGGGCAGTCAGAGCTTGAAGTCGCTCGCACTGCCGATTCAACGGTTGTTGTTCTCGTGCCTGAGTCGGGCGACTCGATCCAGACGCTGAAAGCGGGCGTCATGGAAATCGCAGATGTGTTCATCGTCAACAAGGCCGATCGCCCCGGAGCTGACAGGTTGCGCAATGACATCGAGCTGATGCTTGGGCTGCGCAAAGGAGCGCACTTTCGGAACATGCCGGCTCATCACGGTATTGATCTCAAGAGGGCAGCGAATCCGGCGCGCGTTGCGCGTGAAGCGGCTGGAGCAACACCTGAAGATGGATGGACCCCGCCTGTGCTTAGTTCCATCGCCGCGAAGGGAGAGGGGATTGCCGAGCTTCTGGCCTCGCTGGACGCGCATTTCGCGTATCTTGAAAAGAGCGGGTCGCTAAGGGACCGTCGCAGGTCCCGGCTTCGCGAAAGGATTGTTGACGCAGTGGAGCAGAAAATGCGCGGACGCATGTGGACAAATCCGGATGTGAGCAACTGGCTGGACTCCGAGCTGACGGCGCTTGAGAATGGAACTGAAACTCCGTATGGCGCCGCCGACCGCCTGCTAAAGGAACGGGGAGAACTCGTTACACGAGCGAAAGCATGACGACTGTCAAACCTCAGAACGAATTCAATGCTGACGATCTTTCCGACGAGCTGCGCGCTCGCGAACGGGAAATCGTAAAGCTTCAAAAGGAAGTGAACGAGTGGCGCGCCAGGTACGACAAGGCAACGAAGCGCGACATCGCCTTCACGAATTCAGAGAAGGCGGTGGAACCGCTTTACACTCCCGCCGATCTCACGGAATCGCACACCGACGACCTCGGAGTTCCGGGATTCTTTCCGTACACGCGCGGCATTCACCCCACGGGATATCGTGGACGTCTCTGGACCATGCGGCAGTTCGCGGGATTTGGCAGCGCGGCCGACACCAACGCGCGTTACAAGTTTCTGCTCGCTCACGGCCAGACCGGACTTTCAGTCGCGTTTGATTTCCCAACGCTCATGGGATACGACTCCGACCATCCGCGCTCTGAAGGCGAAGTAGGCAAGTGCGGAGTAGCGATATCGAGCCTGGCCGACATGCAGGACCTCTTCGACGGTATTCCGCTCGACCAGGTGTCTACTTCGATGACCATCAACGGTCCGGCCGTAATCCTGTACTGCTTCTACATCGCCGCAGCTGAAAAACAGGGCGTCGACTCAGCGAAACTCCGGGGCACGATCCAGAACGACATCCTCAAGGAGTACATGGCGCAGCACGCATGGGTTTATCCCATCGAGCCGGCGCTGCGCCTGATCGTAGATGCGTTTGAGTGGTCTGCCGAGCATGCACCACAGTGGAATACAATTTCCATTTCGGGATATCACATTCGCGAAGCGGGTGCGACTGCAGCGCAGGAGCTCGCGTTTACGCTCGCCGACGGCTTCACATATGTGGAGCGGGGAATCGCGCGCGGCCTCGACGTAGACTCGTTCGCGCAGCGCTTGTCGTTCTTTTGGGACATCCACAACGATTTCTTCGAAGAGATCGCCAAGCTGCGGGCTGCACGCCGCATCTGGGCGCGCCACCTGCGCGATCGATACGGTGCCAAGGACCCGCGCTCGCTCATCATGCGGTTCCATTCGCAGACTGCCGGCGTGACGCTCACCGCACAGCAGCCGATGAACAACATCGTTCGCGTCGCATACCAGGCTCTCGCCGCCGTGCTCGGCGGCACACAGTCGCTGCACACAAACTCGATGGATGAAACGCTCGCGCTGCCAACCGAGGAGTCAGTGCAGGTAGCGTTGCGGACGCAGCAGGTGCTCGCGTACGAAACCGGCATCCCGAACGTGATCGATCCTCTCGGCGGTTCATACTATGTAGAGAAGCTCACGAATGAGATGGAAGCGGAAGCCGAGGATCTCTTCAGGCAGATCGAGGAGCAGGGCGGTGTCGTTCGCGGGCTGGAGACCGGATGGCTGCAGAAGCGGATAAATGAATCTGCTGCGCGCCAGCAGTGGGAGATCGAGCAAAGGCGTAAACTCGTTGTCGGCGTAAACGAATTCGTGACCGATGAACCGGAGCTAACGATCCCGCTGCTGAAGATTGGCGACACTGAAGCGCACCAGAAGGAGAGAATGGCGAAGCTCCGCGCCGAGCGCGACAATGCTCTCGTCCAGCAACGACTGAATGAACTGAGAGAGGCGGCGAAGGGAAGCGCGAACCTGATTCCTTTCATTCTCAATGCTGCGCGGGCCTACTGCACTTTGTATGAGATTCGTGCGGCGATGGAAGATGTGTTTGGAGCTTATCGAGAGCCCGTGTTCTTTTAAGGCTTCTGGAGTTTTGCAGCGTACTGGCGGGTTCTCCCCGAAAGTTGTCAGATCCGGCGCTGGTTGTCGCACCTTGGTAGGGCTAGGTTGCCGCACACGCACGAATCGGCGCGTGTGCCAACCCCGTCCCGAGCGCTGGATGCGATACATCCTACCCGACGCGATCGCCATCCTCTCACGCACGCCTGGCACGCTGCACACGCTGTTGTCCGGGCTGCTGAGCGCGTGGACCGAGGCAACGGAGGGTCCCGGCACGTGGAGTCCGCGCGCGGTCGTCGCGCACCTGCTCTCAGCAGACAGCACCAACTGGATGGGGCGTGCTCGCATCATGCTGTCGAATGATGGATGCCCAGCACTGCCCGCCTTCGATCCCAACGCGCAGGTTCGGGACTGGGGCCACGCGACGCTCGATGACCTGCTCTCGCAGTTCGAACGGGTGCGCCGCGAGAACATCGCGCTTCTCGTCCATTGGAAGCTGGGCGAGCTCGAGCTCGCGCGAACCGGGATGCATCCGGAGTTCGGCATCGTGACTATGAGCCAGCTGCTCTCGACCTGGGTGGCGCACGACTTGTCGCATGTCGGCCAGGTCGCGCGCGTGATGGCGCGGCAGTATCAGGACGCGGTCGGGCCGTGGGCCACGAAGCTGCCTATCATGCAGCGATGACGCTGCGCCGGCTGCTGCTCGCCCTCGCAGCCTGCCTCGGGTTCGCTCGCACCGTGGGTTCGCAGGCGGGCGACTCCGCATACGTGAGGAGCCACTACACGAAGCGCATCGCCCGCATCCCGATGCGCGACGGTGTCGAGCTCTTCACGGTCGCGTACGTGCCAGTCGATGCATCACCGTCGCGCCGTTACCCGATCGTGTTGCAGCGCACGCCGTTCTCCGTTGCACCCTATGATCAGGATGCATTTCCGCTCACGCTCGGTCCTGATCCGTTCATGCTGCGAGACGGATACATCTTCGTCTCGCAAGAAGTCCGCGGCCGGTATCTGTCCGGCGGCACCTTCGAGAACGTGCGCCCGCTGCTGTCCGACTCGGCTCGCGCTAGAAATTCGCGAGCCGCTGACGAGTCGACCGATGCGTACGACACCATCGACTGGCTCGTGCGGAACGTCGCCGGCAACAATGGACGCGTCGGACTGTTTGGCGTGAGCTACGGCGGCTATTACGCGGGGGCGGCAGCGGTCTCGCGGCATCCCGCCATCGCCGCGACCTCGCTCCAGGCGCCGGTCACTGACTTCTTCTTCGAGGATTTCCACCACAACGGCGCGCTTGTGCTGGGCAGCTTTTACGCGTATTCAGTGTTCGGCATCGCACGGCAGGAGCCCACCATGCGTCACTGGTGGCTGCCAGAGTACGAGCGCGTTGCCGAGCACGGAATGTCCGACGACTATTTCTATCAGCTCAGCCTCGGCCCGCTCGCAGACATCACACGACGGTTCTACGCGGACAACGCATGGTGGCGCGCGATGGTCGTGCATCCGAACTACGATGCATTCTGGCAGGCGCGAGCACTTCCGCCGCGGCTGCGGGGGATCACGCATCCAGTACTGGTCGTGGGCGGTTGGTTCGATGCCGAGAACCTGATTGGCTCGCTCGCGGCGTATCGAGCGCTCCGTTCGCAGAATCCAGGTGCGAAGGTGACTCTCGCCATGGGGCCATTCGGACATCGCGGCTGGTCAGCGCGGGACGTGACGCACACAGTGCACGGCAACCTGTACTTCGGCGATTCGCTCGAGACGCAGTTCCAGCGTGAAGTGGAGGCGGCATTCTTTCGTCGTCACCTGAAGGGCGACACTGCTTCCGTAGGTTCCTTGCTGTTCGATACAGGGCGAAAGGCGTGGATCCGCCCGACCACGTGGCCCGCGCCCGGGACCGTGTCGCGTACATTTTACTTCCATCGCGATGGCTCTCTCTCCACGAGTCGCCCGACTGCGATGGGTGCGTATATCGAAATCGTGAGTGATCCACGCAAGCCCGTTCCCTCGCGCTGTTCCGGCCCGACCATCGAGGACGGCGGGCTCTATCACTACATGAGCGATGACCAGCGCTGCTTCACCTCGCGTCCCGATGTCGTCACTCTTCAGAGTGACACGCTGAGTGATGACGTCACCTTCGCCGGCGAGCTCACTGCCTACGTTGCGCTCTCCACGACCGGTACCGACGCCGATGTCGTCGTCAAGCTCATCGACGTGTATCCGCCCGACGAGCCAAACCACCCGTATCAGCGCGACACCACGATCCGGCTCGGCGGGTATCAGCAACTCGTGCGTGGCGAGATCATGCGCGCCCGCTTTCGCCAATCGTTCAGCACGCCGGTGCCTCTGCGCCCAGGAGAGATCACCGAGATTACCGTGCCGCTCCCGGATGTGCTCCACACGTTCCGAAAGGGTCATCGCATCATGATCCAGGTGCAGAGCTCTTGGTTCCCGCTCTTTGACAGCAACCCCCAGCGCTACGTGCCGAGCATCTACGCGGCGTCCGAACCCGATTTCATCCCGGCGCGCCACAGAATCTGGGTGAGTCGAAGCGCAGGCAGTCGCATCGAAGCCAGCATCGCCCCCTGAAGCGCGACGGCCTAAGCGTGTCGCAGGTCCCTCGGCCCTCCACCAGCCTCACGCCGAAGCAATCGGCGCAACGTCGTCGGCTCGGCGTATCCCACGCGCCGTGCGATTTCCTCGACCGAGAGTGTCGTTGTCTCCAGCAGCTCTACCGCGCGCTCGACGCGGAGACGCTGGAGAAACTGGATTGGTGACAAGCCCGTCGCACGCGCAACACGTCGCGCGAAAGTGCGCGGCGCCAGCCCCGCGGCAGCGGCGAGTGCGTCCACCGTCAGCCCCGTGGCCAGTTCCGCACGCGCCCACCGCTCGGCGCGAACGACGTGCGGATCCTTCGCCGCGAGGTAGCCGAGTGCCATGTATCGCGACTGGCTGCGTCGTCCGTCGAGTAGGAGGAAGCGCGCGCATCGCGTAGCGATGTCTGAGCCGCAGTAGCGTTCGACGAGTGCCAGCATGAGGTCGAGGTGCGCCATCGCCGCGCCGGCCGTGATGACGCGACCATCGGTGACGACCATGGCGTCGGCGTCGAGCTCCACCTGCGGGAACATGCGCTGGAACATCGGTGCGAGCCACCAGGTCGTCGTCGCGCGACGACCGTCGAGCACACCCGCGCTCGCGAGGTGAAAGACCGCCGAGCAGGACGCAGCGATGTGTGTGCCGCGCCCGGCAGCGCGAGCGAGCGTTCGACGGAGTTGCGCCGCATCGGGTCTGTCCAGCCGCTCGATGACGGCTGCCTCCGTCACTGTCACGAGGCTGGAGACGATAATGACATCCGGCTCTGCCGTCGCGATCTCCGGCTGCGGCGGGAGCACGCTGCCCACGAGCGAGCGAACGCTGCGCGCGCCCGAGCCACTTACGCGCACGGCGAATGCAGGCCGCCGCCCCTTCGCAGCGCGAAGCCGGTTCGCGGTGGCAAGGACGTCCGCGGTAATCGCGACGCTCGAGGGCATCGCACCCGACAGGACCTGGAGCTCCACGACGCGCATGGCAGGAAATCCCCGAAAAGTGTCGTTTCTGACGCTGGCGGGCAAGATGGCACCATGCGAGCCTGTATGCAACCCGATACCTCATGACATCCATCGCCTCGCACAACACGTTCTACGACTTCACGAGCCGACCGATCACGATCGACACTGTGACGAGGACCATCTACGTCGCCGGTCGAGGGCCGGCCGTCGTCGTCCTGCACGAGATGCCCGGCATCGGACCGCACGTGCTTCGCTTCGCGCGCTGGGTGCGGGACGCCGGCTTCACTGTGTACCTGCCGTCGCTCTTCGGGCGCGACGGTGCGATACCAACGGCGAACGAAGGGGCAGCGATCTATCGTAAGGCGTGCGTGAGCGCTGAGTTCCGGGCGTTGGGCGCTGGATCGTCGAGTCCCGTCACGCAATGGCTGCGCGGGCTCGCACGCATGGCGCATGCGGAATGCGGCGGCGCTGGCGTGGGTGCGATCGGCATGTGCTTCACGGGCAACTTCGCGCTCACGATGATGCTCGAGCCCGCGGTGCTCGCGCCCGTGCTGTGCGCGCCGAGTCTTCCACTCGACCAGCCGGCAGCCCTCGAGAGTTCAGCGCAGGAGCTTCATGACATTCGCGGGCGGCTCGAGCGCGAGGACCTCACCGTGCTCGCGTACCGCTTCTCGGGCGACCGTTTCTGCACCGGGGCGCGCTTCGCCGCTTACGCACAGGCGCTCGGCGAGAGGTTCGTCGGCCAAGTGCTTCCCGATGATGCGGCGAGCTTCGCCGATGCCCCGCCTTTCCACGCCGCGCACGTTAACTTCGCACACAGCGTGGTGACCGTGCACCTCGTCGACGGGGCCGGTGAGCCGACCGTCGCCGCCCGCGACGAGATCCTCGCGTTCCTCGATCGCCGGCTCCACCACAGATCCTGAGCTTCCGTCATGCCTACAATTGCGCTCTCTCCCGATACCGTTGCCGTTCACCCGTGGGCCTCGCCGAGCGGGCGAGCACGGGCGCACCGGACGCTCAATGCGCCGTTGTACCTGACAACGCAGTGGGAGGGTGCCGATCTGCCCGAGCTTGCCGAGCTATTCATGAAGTCGCCTGACCGCGGCTTCTACACGCGGTTCGGACACCCGACGACCAGGATTGCGGAGGAGAAGATCGCGCAGCTCGAGGGAGCCGAGGATTCTCTGCTGTTCGCCTCCGGCATGGCAGCGATCAGCACATCGCTCCTCGCCGTGCTCTCGTCGGGTGACCATGTCGTGGCGCATCATGCACTGTTCGGTCAGACCCTCCAGTTCTTCGACTACCTCGCTACCGCGATGGGGGTTCAGGTAACCTTCGTCGACGCGACCGATCCCATGAACGTGTCACGAGCGCTACGCTCGGACACGCGGGTGCTCTATCTCGAGACGCCGTCGAACCCGATAATCGACATCCTCGACATCGAGGCGCTCGCGTTGCTCGGGCACACAGCAGGGGCGCTGGTGATCGTCGATACGACATTTGCGGGTCCTCTCGTGCAGCTCCCACTCGCTCTCGGCGCTGATGTATCGCTTCAGTCGGCCAGCAAGTCGCTCGCGGGGCATGCGGACGTCCTGGCCGGTTGTGTGGCGGGTTCGTCGGAGATCATTGCGCGCGTACGTCGCATGCGAAACCTCACGGGTCCGAGTCTCGATCCGCATGCGAGTTGGCTGCTGTTGCGTGGTCTCCAAACCCTGCCGCTCCGCATTCGCGCGCAGTCAGAAACGGCAGCGCGCGTAGCCGGGCAGCTCGGTGCGGCTGCGATTGTATCGTTGCTACGGTATCCGTGGCACGATTCGCATCCGGGACATGCGATCGCGCGGCGGCAGATGCGTTGTGGCGGGACGATGGTTTCATTCGCGTTTCACGGTGGGTCGGCGACCACGCGCCGCTTCGTCGACGCGCTAGAGTGGATACCTCTGGCGAGCAGCCTTGGGAGTGTGTTCACCACACTCGAGGTGCCGGATGAACTGGACTTTGCACCCGAGGAGATCGGTGAGCGTGCGGCGGCGTTCGCGATGCCACCGGGTTTCATTCGGCTGTCGGTGGGCGCCGAATCGGCGGATGATGTGCTGGCTGACCTCGCGCGTGGTCTCGCGGCGGTGCGCGCATGATGCGGGGTGCGATGGCGGCAGTGATCGAGTTCGACGAGCTGCTGCGGTACGAGCGCGACGAGCTTCAGCGCTGGGAGGCATACTTCGCGAGAACGCCGGCGGCGTTTCGAGTGCTCTTCGCCCCGGATACCGATGGCGGTGGTCGGATGGCCACGGTGGGCCAAGTGATCCATCACATCGTCGGTGTGGCGTGGCGCTATGCCGACCGGCTGGAGGCAGTTACGGTGACGGCGTTCGAGACAATTCCGTCAGAGCCGGCGTCGACGCTGTTCGATGCGGCGCATGTGGTGAATGCGCGGCTAGCGGAGTGGGTGGCGCGGGCGTCGGAGCTAGATCTCGCGCGGGAAATCGAGTTCGAGACAATATCCGCCGGTTCGTTTCGCGCTTCTGCGCGGAAGATTTTGGCGCACACGCTGTTGCATAGCGTGCGAACATGGGCGCAGGTGGCGACGGTGCTACGTGCGAATGGAATGGCGACTGAAGGGCGACATGATCTCATTTTCAGCGAGGTGTTCCACTAGCGAATCGTCGCAGCTGGCGCGAGGTGACGCTGAAAATCGAAGGCCGCCTGACGCAGCTCTATTTCAGATACCACGAGGCTTGCGAGATCGGTCGCGGCGAGAACCTGAGACTCGGTCCACGCGTGCGGTGCAAAGTCGATTGCGCAAAATGCGCCAATCACTTCGCCGGAAAGAAGTACGAGCGGAGCTCCGAGGTATGCGGCAACTCCCAGCGATTCCACGGTCGGCACCTTCGCGTACAGAGGATCGGCGCGAGTGTCCGGAATAATCAGGGGGCGCTCCCCCTGAATAGTGAAATGGCAAAAGGTCTGTCCGGTGAGCTGCCGCTCGGAGGCCAACGGTTCTCCAAAGCCGCAGTGGCTCACATAAAAATCCCGGTGATCGTCGACCAGTGAGATAAAAGTTGCTGGTACGTTCAGCACAGACGCACCTAATCTTGTAATGCGGTCGAAACCCGCCGTAGGCAGAGTGTCGAGCAGCCCACTTGCCCTCACCGCCGCCAGGCGCTTCGGATCGTTGAGGGCGCCTGCCGCGGGCACCCGATCTTCCGCCTCAAGTTTCGCCATCGCTTTCGGAGAAATGCCATGTGTAGTCCTCATCCCGAATCTGCGCTCCAGATATTTCGGAAACGACATCCACTCACCATCGTGCATTACTGTGTTTGACCACGCACACAGGGTGACGAGGTGTTTCTCGAGCTCGTCGCGCTGCCGACGCATGATCTCGGCCGCCTCTTTCTGATCGTGGATGTCGGTGCAGGTACCAAACCATTTGACAATGGCTCCGTCCGCGTTGCGCACCGGGAGCGCCCGTCCGAGGTGCCAGCGATACTCCCCATCGGCGGCGCGCTTGAAGCGGTATTCCGTCTCATAGGGTTCACCCGTAGAGAAGGCGTGCGTCCACCGGAGGATGCAATTCTGAAGATCATCCGGATGCAGCACCGGTTCCCATCCCCAGCCTTGGGTCTGCTCCAGGGTTAGGCCCGTGTAGTCAAACCAGTGCTGATTGTAAAAATCCAGCCAGCCGTCCGGGTTGGCTGTCCAGACGATCTGTGGAATTGCCTCCGCCAAGGTCCGATAATGAGCGTCGTCCTGCGTCGAGCGCCCGCCAAATCGGGCCTCGAGGTCCTTTCGTTCAGAGGAACCCACGTTTTTTTGTTCTTGCTTCACGCCGCTGCCCCACTGATTCACCCGGACGCCCTGAGAACAGCCGGAGCAAGGGTAGGTTGCGGCGGCAATGGACCTAGGGCATACACCGGGCCCACCCACTTGTTCTTTCGCCTACCCGGGAGAAGCGGACGAAAGCGGCAAGTCTGCCTCGCAAGGGCGGCGCTCGGTGTCCTCAAACCGATCGCGCAGTCGGAATCGTGAAGTGGAACGTCGTGCCTTCTCCAGGTTTGCTTTCCACCCAGATGCGTCCGCCGTGCGCCTCCACGATGCCCTTGGCGATGGCGAGGCCGAGCCCAGCCCCGAGATCGGCACCCCGCTCCGCCTGCCAGAAGCGGTCGAACAGGCGGGGGAGATCCTGCGCCGGAATACCCGACCCGGAGTCGCGCACGCTAAACAACACATCACCGTCAGTGACTCCAGCGGAGATTCTGAGACTACCGCCGGGCGCGGTGAACTTGACGGCGTTGCCAACGAGGTTGGAGAGGAGCTGCACGAATCGACCGGCGTCCGACAGAATCGCGGCCGGGGCAGCGGGGACCTCGACTTCGAAATGCAGTCCAGCAGCTTCGGTGATAGGCCGCAACACCTCGACGGCGGAGAGGAGCAGCTGCTCGGCATCGTGTTCACGCAACTGCACCGAGAGGTGACCAGAACCAACGCTGGCGACGTCGAGCAGATCCCGGATCAGGCTGTCCATTTGCTGCGCCGCGCGGCGGATGACGTTCAGGTGCCGCCTGGTGGTATCTTCCCGCTCACCTTCTCCGAGCAGCTCAAGGAGCATCGCGGAGGCGAGTGAAACAGTGTGCACCGGATTGCGCAGGTCGTGTGAGACGATCCCCAGCACCTCGTCGCGCAGATCCAATGCGCGCTGCAGCTCACCCTCCACGCGTAGACGCTCCGCGATGTCCATCCGCAG
>JACDDZ010000248.1 GCA_013816695.1 Gemmatimonadaceae bacterium | reverse complement strand
GATATCGTCCCGATGCCCGCAGCCTTGCACAGACTGAGAACGTGGCCGAAGCTCGCGAAGTTCGTAAGGTCGAGCCGCATGCGGTTGGAATTCAGGAATATGAATTCTCCCGATATCCTGATTTCCAGCTCGCTCTCGTGCTTGAGAATTTCCTGGGCCGTTTCAGTGAGCTCGACCAATGTCTTTTGCACAGCGTTGTGCTCGACCGGATAGAGCTTCATTGCTCGCATCGCACCGTAGAGCGAAATGATGAGGTTTCGCCCGTGCTTTCTGATGAATGCGCCGCTGGCCGCGGACTCCGTGCCTCGTTCCGGTATCGTCATAGCGCAGACCCTCGCAGTGCGCGGCCCACTGCATTGCGCACGATCACATCCTTCTCTGCAGACGCCTTGCGAAGCGCCTCAGCGGCCTTGCTCGAGCCGACTTTACCCAGGGCGAGCGCGGCACAGGCTCTAAGCTCCGGGTCAACACGATTCCCGATTCCGCCCTTTGCGTTCAGGATTCCATCCAGCATCAGAATGCCACCGTCGCCGCACATTGCTCCGAACGCTTCGAAGAAAGCCATCTTCTCTGTCAGGTTCGACTCACGGACGTTCTTGCCCTTGATCGCATTCTCGATCCGCAGGAGACTCGGTCGGTGCGTGCGCGCGCCCAGGATCCTGACTGCTGCCACGCGAATGTCGCGGTCAGCGTCTTCAATTGCACGCTCCAGCACCTGCATTGCGCCCGGGGATGCAATCTCTGAAAGCGCGTTGACTGCAGCGAGACGCATCTCAGCTTCGCCAGTCGCGATCATTTGACCGAGCGCCGCAACCGCTGCCGGTGTCTTGAGTGCGCCGGCACGACGCATGGCTTCCATCGAAACGAGATCATCACCTGATGCAATCAGCCGGACCAGTTCCGCTGTGTGCGACGCGGCGAGCCGCGATGCGGCGTTCTCCAGTAGCAGGCGCAGCTCGTTGTTATTAGTGCGCGCAGTCCATCCAAGCACAGTCTCGAGAGCTACCGGCTTGAGCTGCATGAAAAGCTCGTTGAGCTCGTTCTGCGGCGGGCGGAGCGGTGTGTCTTCCAGCGCCTGAAGAAGCTGGGAAAGCGCGGTGGGATCACTCACGCGATCTGTCAGGTCACCCAACCGCTGCTGATGCGCAGCAAGCATCTCCTGCGACCGCTGCGCAGAAAGGGCCGTCTCGCGAAGCAGGTATGCTGCGGTCCGGAACTGAGTCGTCGCAAGCATGATCAGCAGGACATAGTCGAGAATGCCGATTATCTCTTCGCGCACGGTTGGATCGGTTTCCTGCTCGAACGTGTCGAGCAGCGAAGCAATTACCGGAGGACGGAGGTCGGCGGAATAATCCTTACGAATTTCCGTCTGCATGTACTCGATCTCACTCTCGTCCAGGAAATAGAGAGTCGAATCGAAGTCATCCATCTTCACGACACCCGGTCGTGACTCCTTCGCTGGACCTTCTTCGCCTTCCGCCTGCGCTTCAACGTCCCTGGGAGCGTCGATGCGCTCCGGCGGCTCGCTCGATTTCAGAGCCTCGACAGGTCCCGCTCCAGTGTCAGTCGCGAAATCCACATACCGGTACTGCAGGTACGAAAACTCCTGCTCCCACATGAGCGTCAGCAGGTCATCGTCGTCGGGAGACGAGGTGCGGGCCTTCTGTAGAATCTGCAGGAAGAGTGGAAGTTCCTCGTTCTCGACGTTCTGCGAAAACTTTATCTCGCGAATGCCGTCCTTGTAGAAAGTCCAGGGCAGGCTGTCGCCGCTCTTGCCAGGCTCTTCAAGCACAACCTGTCCTTCCATGCGGAACTGGGATTCGGTTATCTGAACCGTGATCTCGTCTGTGTGCCCCCAGGCGGCTGCGAAAGCCTCCCGCACACTGTCGATCGCCCGCGAATACATCGGATTATTGGGGAGGTACAACTGATAGGCGCGCACAGCCTTCGTGAACGTGTTCATTAACTGCGTCACGACAGCGAGCGGTACACTCAGCTCGGCGGATCCCTCAGATGGATCTGGCTGCTGGCCTGTCATCAGGACGAAAGTAGGCCCATCTCGATTAACTGCGCCAGATCCTTGTCGCCCCGGCCGCTCAGGCAAATGACCACACAGTCTGATTCCTGCCATCTGCCGGCGTTCTGAGCTACCCATGCAATCGCATGCGAAGTCTCGAGAGCTGGCACTATTCCCTCCAGCTCGCTGAGCAGCTTAAAGGCATCAGTCGCTTCGCTGTCAGTGATGGAAACGTAGAGCGCCCGCCCTCTGTCCTTGAGCTGGGCGTGCTCGGGTCCGACGCCCGGATAGTCGAGGCCTGCCGATATGGAATGCGCTGGAAGAACCTGACCGCCTTCATCCTGAAGAAGATACGTCATCGACCCATGCAAAACCCCCGGACGACCCCTCGCGAGCGACGCGGAGTGGGATCCGGAATCGATACCATGTCCCGCGGCTTCCACCCCCACAAGCTCCACACCGGCGTCGTCCACAAATTCGTGGAAGATCCCCATGGCATTACTGCCGCCACCGACGCACGCCACTATGGTCTTCGGAAGTTTCCCCTCGCGGATCATCAGCTGTTCCTTCGTTTCTTTCCCGATGATGGCCTGGAAGGCGCGGACAATTCGGGGATAGGGAGCCGGACCCACAACGGAGCCGATGATGTAGTAGCTAGTGTGCACATTGGTCACCCAGTCGCGAATGGCTTCGCTTGTCGCGTCCTTTAGAGTACGCGTACCCGAAGTGACCGGCACTACAGTGGCGCCCAGAAGCTTCATGCGATGAACATTGAGACTCTGGCGGCGAATGTCTTCCTCGCCCATGTACACAACGCATTCAAGCCCGAAGCGCGCGCAGATGGTCGCTGTCGCAACTCCGTGCTGACCCGCTCCCGTTTCGGCAATGATGCGCTTCTTTCCCATCCGGCGCGCAAGCAGGGCCTGGCCCACAGTGTTGTTGATCTTGTGTGCACCAGTGTGATTCAGGTCTTCGCGCTTGAGATAAACTCGCGCGCCAACCCGACCGGACAACCTGGGTGTAAAGGAAAGCGCGGAAGGGCGGCCTACATAGTCGGCGAGCAGATTGTCCAGCTCGGCGCGAAACTCACTGTCCGACATCGCCCTCTCGAATTCCGCGTCCAGCTCCTCGAGCGCTGGAATAAGAGTCTCGGGAACATACCGTCCGCCGAATTCGCCAAAGCGATCGTTCTGCATCAGCTCGCAACCTCTGAGTTTTTGACCGCGTCCGCAAAGTCGCGAAGCAGGTCGTGATTCTTGATTCCCGGAGCTTTCTCCACTCCGGATGAAACATCAACAATGTCAGGATGCAAAAGATGAATTGCTTCCGCGACGTTGGAGGGAGTCAAACCTCCGGCGAGAATCGTCCTGCCATTGC
>JACDDZ010000247.1 GCA_013816695.1 Gemmatimonadaceae bacterium | reverse complement strand
GGGCTGGCGCCGGATCGGGGACGAGCTTCACACCGACCGCATGGTGCCGGTTGCCGGCGGCAATGCGCGTGCGCACGCCGAGGTCGATCTCCGCTCCTTTACGGCGCGCGCCGAGCGCGCGGCCTTGCTGGCGGTTCTCAATCTCTCCGTTGCGGGACTGCTCTGGTTGCTTGTCGCAATGGCCGAGCGTGGTTTTCCGCGGTGGCTTCGTCGAAGAACTGTTGCCTGGATGCGCACCTATCACGCGCGGCTCACGCTTGCGCTCTTTCTTTTCTTCGTTGTTCCCGCTCTCTCATTTGCTCTCTGGTCGTATCGGAGACTTCGATCCGACGATCGTCAGGTGCGCGAGCTGCTTGTCGATGAATCCCTGCACGCTGCGGCGCTCGGCAATGTTGCGCAGTCTCTCGATACCTCAGCGAAAAAATCGGAAGCGCCAATACTCGTTTACGTGCATGGGGAGCTAGTCGGGAGCACCGAGTCACTTCTGGACGACCTGAGGCCGCTCGGTGTTTTTCTTCCGCCCGCCGTTCAGCAGCGGTTGGCTGCAGGTGGTGAGGTGACAGCGGGCTGGGAGGAAAAGCTGGGAGACTCGCCGGTACTCGTGGGATACAGATCGGGAGTAGGTCAATCCGGGATGCGATATGTCCTCGCCTCACCCGCGCGCCGTGATCAGCTCGTTCTCGACCGCAGACGCCGCGACCTGGGGATTCTCGTTCTCTTTGGGACCGCGATGGGTGGTCTCGCGGCGCTCTGGTTGAGCGGATTCGCGGCGAAGCGTCTTGCCCGTGATCTGGAGCTGAGCCGCATCGAGGTGGCGCGCGCCGAGCGTGTACTTGCATGGGGTGAGATGGCACGACAGGTTGCGCATGAGATCAAGAATCCGCTCACGCCCATCCGGCTTGGCGTTCAACACCTTAGTCGCGCGCGCCGGGACCCGCGCCTCGATTTCGATCGTGTGCTCGATGAAAATGTGGCACGCATCCTTTCCGAAATCGACCGCCTCGACGAAATCGCCCGCACATTCAGTCGTTATGGGAGTCTGCCAGCAGATCTCCCGCCCGCAGAACCAATTGACGTGGCAGCGATATTACGTGACGTGATAGAGCTCGAGCAAATCGGTGAAGGCAATGTGCGCTGGCGTTTGGCCGGCGCCGACCGCGAACTGCGCGCGCTATCGAGGGGCGACGAGCTACGCGACGTGTTGTTGAATGTTTTCGAAAATGCGCGCCTGGCTGGTGCAACCGAGGTGGGTGTTCGCGCCCAGCGTGATGGACGGAATATCCTCATCGATACTACGGACAATGGAAGTGGAATTCCGCGGGAAGTCATGCCGCGGATCTTCGAGCCGCACTTCTCGACGCGCACAACAGGAAGCGGGCTCGGACTCGCAGTGAGTCGCCGCCTGATTGAATCGTGGGGTGGCAGGATTGACATAACCAGCGATGGTCCCGGCACGCGTGTGCTCATCGTCCTGCGGATGGGCGATTGAGTAATCCGGTTCCAGCGCCTGCTGCCAGTGCGCGACGTGATCCGCTGCCGCAGCATCTCCTGGACTGGCAGCTGCCACCCGGATGGAGCTGGGGTGGTGAGGGACTATATGGAGATTTCCGGCATTATCAGCAGGTAATCGATGGACTCGGCCGTTCACTTTCGCTTGTAACCGCGCCCGACAAGGCACACACGCCCTGGCTGAAAGTAGAGGCGCGTTTTCTTGCGCATCGCAGTCATCCGTCGATTCCCTCGACCTACCATTACTGGGCTGCCGGGACTGACGTCCGGCGGGGGCCGGGCTACCTGCGCAGGTGGATTACGGGAGAGACTGTTCGCAAGCGCGTGAACCGTATGGGCGAGACCGACATTCCGTTCGCGCTGCAGGTGCTGCGCGGCGCATGTTCAACGCTTGCGTATCTTCACGATACGGGTCGATCGCATGGCGGCGTTGGACCCGATACTGTGTGGCTTTCGCCAGGGGGACGGCTCTGGCTACTCGAGTGGCAGTGGGCAATTCCGCACGAAGAAATTCCGCAGGGAGCTGTGCCGTCGTGGCTGCGCGCGCGCGATGTCCAATCTGAAGCGAATCCGGGCAGACAGCTCATTGGTCCCGGCATTCCGATTGCGCCGGAGTGGCAGAGCGGAGAGACCTGGCGGCCTACCCGGGCGAGCGACCAGTGGCAGGTTGCAGCTATGTGTTTTACGGCGCTGGCTGGTGAGCCGCCTCCCAGGAACGATGTGCCTCCAATTGGATTGGTTCGACTTGAGTGCCCGGCGCGCCTCGCGACGGCCCTGGATCGGGCGCTGCAGCCGGATCCTGCTGATCGTTTTCCAAACATCGTCGCATTTCTTCGAGAAGCTGATGCGACATATACGTCGAAATCGCTTTTCCTGGTTTCCGGTGAGGTGGAATCAGTTAAGGCACTCACGCCCGAGGATCGTTTACGGATAGCGCTCGGCGATGAGTTCGAGGTCTTGTCGCGACTCGGGGCAGGCGCGTTCGGCACCGTGTGGCGCGCGCGTGACCTGTCGCTCGAGCGTGAAGTTGCTGTGAAGGTCATGCATCCACACATAGCGCGAGACGACCGCGCTGTTACCCAGTTCCTGAGGGAAGCGAGACTTGCGGCGCAGCTGGCTCATCCGGCAATCGTGCCTATTTACGACTGGCAAAGCCGGGGCGGTCTCTCATGGTATGTGATGGAGCTGGCGGAAGAAGGGTCGCTGTCGAATCTCGTTGAGAACTCAGGCCCTCGAACCATCGAGGAAATTGCTCCGCAGATAGAGCTGCTGCTCGACGGCCTCGGAGCCGCACATTCCGTCGGGATCATTCACCGCGACATCAAGCCCGAGAACGTTCTCATCGATCGGTATCATCGCTGGCGGTTGACTGACTTCGGTATTGCGAACATCACCGGGGAAGTGAAGGCGATGGGGGGCGGGACACCTGCGTTCGCGGCTCCGGAGCAGTTACTAAATGAAGTGCAGGGAGCTGCGACGGATCTTTTCGCGCTTGGTGCCATTGTCGCGTTTGCGCTTACGGCGGCGCTCCCCTTTGGTGATGGTGATCCAACCACAATTCTGGCGCGTCAGCTGTCCCGGACCTACGACTTCTCCATGCTCCCCGCTTCTATTGCAGAGTGGCTTCGTCACGCTTTCAATCCCGACCCAGAGCTCCGGTTTGCTGATGCGGCAGAGATGAAGGCCGCATGGTGCGAGTCGGTGGAGGCGTCGAATGAGGCGGAGGCGCGTCCAAGGTTCCTGAGTAAGCTGCTGCGTCGGGGAGGCTGACCGGGGTCCTGAGGGGCTTAAGTGTCGAGCTGGCAGAATTATTGCAGAGCGCGGCAGTGGCAGAATTTGCCAGGCACACTAGTCCAAGTCATTCAAGGACATATGTTTGCGAAACAACTTCG
>JACDDZ010000246.1 GCA_013816695.1 Gemmatimonadaceae bacterium | reverse complement strand
CCGTCGGATACACAAAGCGGGACCCGCAGGTTGGAACGCTCGCGTCCCGCTCGATGAGAGTTGGCGGGTTTCTGCTGCTGCTCTTCATACCGCTCCACATCATGCATTTCACAACAGGCACTGTGCGTCCGACCGGAGCCTTTAGTGCAGTCGATGTATATGCAAACGTTGTGTCGTCCTTCCAGATATGGTGGGTGACTGCGTTCTACTTGTTAGTCATGGCCTTTCTTGGACTACACCTCCTTCACGGCGCATGGAGTGCCCCAAAGAGCCTTGGTGTTGCTCCGCCGTCGCCACAGCCACTGAAAAGAAAGCTCTCTCTGCTGACAGCAGCCTTCATCTGGATCGCGTTCACGATTGTACCTGTAGCCGTTGCCTTGGGAGTCGTTCGATGATCGATCTCAACGCGCGGGTTCCAGCGGGCGCGCTACCCGACAAGTGGGACAGGCATCGCTTCGAGATGAAGCTCGTCAATCCGGCCAACAAGCGGAAATTCAAGGTCATCGTCGTTGGCTCGGGCCTTGGAGGAGCATCGGCTGCAGCGACCCTGAGCGAGCTTGGGTATCAGGTGAAGTGTTTCTGTTTCCAGGATTCGCCAAGGCGCGCCCACAGTATCGCCGCGCAGGGTGGAATCAACGCTGCCAAGAATTACCAGAACGATGGCGACAGCATATACAGGCTTTTCTACGACACAATAAAGGGCGGCGACTTCCGCTCTCGCGAAGCGAATGTCTACCGGCTCGCGCAGATCAGCGTAAACATCATCGACCAGTGTGTCGCACAGGGGGTTCCATTCGCTCGTGAGTACGGTGGGATGCTGGCAAACCGTTCGTTTGGCGGAGCCCAGGTCTCACGGACTTTCTATGCGCGCGGACAAACGGGACAGCAGCTCCTGCTTGGCGCGTACCAGGCTCTCGAGAGGCAAATCGCAACCGGCGGAGTAACGATGCATCCCCGGACGGAGATGCTCGACCTCGTTGTGATTAACGGAAGAGCGCGCGGGATTGTCACACGCGACCTCGTTACCGGGGCAATCGAGTCACACGCTGCAGACGCAGTGGTGCTTGGCACAGGTGGGTATGGCAACATTTTCTACCTCTCAACCAATGCACAGGGTTCGAATGCGACTGCGATCTGGCGTGCACACAAGCGGGGCGCGGCTTTCGCAAATCCCTGCTTCACCCAGATCCACCCGACTTGCATCCCCCAGAGTGGCGATTACCAGTCCAAGCTCACACTGATGAGCGAATCGCTCCGGAACGACGGACGCGTCTGGGTCCCGCTCAAGAAGGGAGACACCCGTGCCCCCGACGCGATTCCCGAGAACGAGCGCGATTACTACCTGGAGCGGAAATACCCGAGCTTCGGAAACCTTGCGCCGCGCGACATTGCTTCGCGTGGTGCAAAGGAGGTGTGCGATCAGGGCAGGGGTGTTGGTGAAAGTGGTCTTGGCGTGTACCTCGATTTCGCCGATGCAATCAAGCGGCTCGGCGAAAACGTCATTCGCGAGCGGTATGGTAATCTCTTTGAGATGTATGAGCGCATCACCGACGAGAACCCGTACAAGGTTCCGATGCGCATTTACCCCGCCGTACACTACACCATGGGTGGCCTGTGGGTTGACTATAATCTCATGAGCACCATACCGGGATTGCATGTGATTGGAGAAGCCAACTTCTCCGACCACGGGGCGAACAGACTCGGCGCCAGCGCGCTCATGCAGGGATTAGCCGATGGTTATTTCATCATTCCGAATACCATCGGCCATTACATCGCGTCTGCATCGCTCGACAAGGTGGATGAATCACACCCTGAGTTCGCCGCCGCCGAGAAGAAAATAGCCGACCTCACCGCCCGGTTCCTGGCCATTAAGGGAAAGCGCACGGTTGCTTCGTTCCATCGCGAGTTGGGCAGCCTCATGTGGGACAAGTGCGGGATGGCGCGAAACGCCGAAGGTCTTCGCGAAGCCCTGACGCGAATCCCTGAGCTGAGAAAAGAGTTCTGGGAAAACCTGAACGTTCCGGGCAGCGCCGACGAGCTCAACCAGGCACTCGAGCGGGCGGGGCGCGTGGCGGATTACATGGAGCTTGCCGAGCTGATGTGCAGGGATGCACTTGAGCGTGAAGAGTCGTGTGGCGGGCATTTCCGCGAGGAATACCAGACGCCTGACGGAGAGGCTCTTCGCAACGACGCCGAGTTCGCTTACGTGGCGGCGTGGGAGTTTGCCGGAGAAGACGCGTCCCCGGTTCTCAACAGGGAAATGCTCCTGTATGAAAACGTGAAGCTCTCGCAGCGGAGCTACAAGTGATGAACCTCACTCTCAAGGTCTGGCGCCAGCAAGCAGGCGATTCGAGGGGAAAGCTCGTTTCCTACGACGTTCCGGGAATCAGCCCCGACATGTCCTTTTTGGAAATGCTGGATGTCGTCAACGAGCGACTGACCGAGAAGGGAGACATTCCCATCGCGTTCGATCACGACTGCAGGGAGGGCATTTGCGGAGCTTGCAGCCTCATGATCAATGGAGTTGCTCACGGACCGGAGAAGGGAACGGCCACCTGTCAGCTCCATATGCGAAGCTTCAGCGATGGCGACACCATAGTCATTGAGCCGTGGCGGGCTCGCGCATTCCCTGTAGTGAAGGACCTCATTGTAAACCGCAGCGCGTTCGACCGGATCATTCAGGCGGGCGGGTATATCTCCGCGGCTACAGGCGGTGCCCAGGATGCGAACTCGATCCTGGTCCCGAAAGTAGATGTCGACCGGGCCATGGACTCGGCGGCTTGCATCGGGTGCGGCGCCTGTGTGGCTGCATGTCCGAACGCATCCGCTTCGCTATTCACGGCGGCCAAAATCACCCATCTTGGATTGCTTCCCCAGGGCCAGCCCGAGAGATACCGCCGGGCGCTGGCCATGGTCGAGCAAATGGATATCGAGGAATTCGGTGCGTGCAGCCTTTTTGGCGAATGTCAGGAAGCGTGTCCGAAGGAGATCAGCATCGACTCCATCGTCCGGATGAATCGCGACTTTATCGTCGCTTCAGCGAGATCCCACTCGCCGCAGGGCGCGGAGGCTGACTAGCTCCGGTCTTGGCGACTGGCTCATCCGGGTGCGGCGCGTTCGCCTTGGAGTGAAGCTGCTGGATGAAGGCGTGATGGGTCTTGCTGCCATGCGCCCCTTCTGCGTGGTCCTGCGGTCCCTGCTGGTGTCCGTCTCTTTTGCTCATTATCGACGTCCCCTTGTATGGTTTTCGGAACAGATATGGGGCAAGGCGAGGGCCAACAACAACAACAACAACAACAACAACATACAGCTACTAGCTATTGGCTGACGCTACTAGCTGTTAGCTAGCTAATAGCTAATAGCGTCAGCCAATAGCTAGTAGCTGTATGTTGCAGTATCTAGA
>JACDDZ010000245.1 GCA_013816695.1 Gemmatimonadaceae bacterium | reverse complement strand
AGCTGATGGAAATCTTCGTCGGCGAGGGAAAGTATGATCTCATCACAATCCCCGCGCTTGTCTGGAACGGTTTCAAGGGGGTGGGCACCAAGCCGGCAATGGTGGCCAACTGCACGACAATCCCGCATCGCGCCGACGAAATCGAGCGCATGGACCCGTTCAGCACCACGATTCCCTACAATTGGGAGCTTCGGCACGGATAGCCGGGGATCTCTGTTTACTCCAAAAAATCAGGATTTCAAAATGCCGCTTAACAACGTCCGTCTCGCAGACGGCGTAAAAATATTTCACCCCGATCTGGTGAACCTGTATGGCTGCACCATCGGCGAGGGCACACGCATTGGTGCGTTCGTCGAGATCCAGCAGGGAGCTCAAGTTGGCGCTCGGTGCAAAATCTCGTCCCACACTTTCATATGTGAAGGCGTGACGATCGAAGACGAGGTGTTCGTCGGCCATGGCGTAATGTTCATCAACGATCGTAAGCCACGCGCTACCAGCGAATCAGGCGAGCTCAAGGGCGGCGACGACTGGACTTGCGAGAACACGCTTGTAAAGAAAGGCGCGTCCATTGGAAGCGGCGCAGTAGTGATGTGTGGAATCACAATCGGGCGCAACGCGCTCCTCGGCGCGGGCGCAGTTGTGACGCATGACGTCGCAGATGACACAACCGTTGCCGGTGTCCCGGCCCGGCTGTTCGTGGGAGGGCGATGACAATGGTAAGAATTGCAGTAGTTGGGTTCGGTTACTGGGGACCGAATCTCGCGCGCAACTTCGCAGAGACTGATGGCGCGTTGCTGACCGCCGTTTGTGATGCTCGTGAAGACGTGCTCGCCCGCGCGCAAAAGAGATACCCAGGCATCAGCGTGTTCAAGACATTCTCCGAGCTTCTCGAGGCAGACGTCGCCGATGCGATTGTCATTGCGACGCCGACTTCGTCGCACGCAAAGCTTGCAATTCAGGCGTTCGAAGCCGGGAAGCATGTTCTTGTAACGAAACCGATTTCATCCACCGCTGAAGAAGCAAGGCAGATGATCGCGGCAGCCGCGAAGGCGAAGCGGGTGCTTCTGGTGGATCACACCTTCGTTTATACCGGAGCAGTGCAGAAAGTTCGCGAACTCGTCGAAGATGGAAGTCTTGGCGACCTGTATTACTACGACTCAGTTCGCATAAACCTCGGCCTCTATCAACACGACGTAAGCGTCGTCTGGGATCTCGCCGTTCACGATCTCTCCATCCTCACAACCTGGGTCCCGAAGCGGCCACGCGCCGTGTCGTGCATCGCTGTGGGCCACGTAAAAGGCTCGCCGCACGACGTCGGCTACCTCACGCTTCTATATGATGACTCCTTCATCGCGCACGTGACTGTTAACTGGCTCTCGCCGGTCAAGGTGAGGCGCATGCTGCTCGGTGGAACCAAGAAAATGGTCCTGTTCGATGATCTCGACCCAGAGGAGAAGGTAAAAGTGTACGATCGCGGAATTACTCCAATTGAGACCGTGCCAGGGAGCGGCGTGATCCCGGTTGCATATCGCCGCACCGGAGATATCTGGAGCCCCCAGCTGGACATCACTGAAGCCCTGCGCGGCGAGGCAGAGCATTTCGTGCGTTGCATAACGAAGGGAGAGAAGCCGCGCACTGACGGCGCATCAGGCCTTCAGGTCGTTGAGATTCTCGAGACCGCCGAGGAGTCGCTGCGCCAAAATGGAAAAGCGGTTGAGCTCCCGGCTTCGGAGAAGTGATGACTACCGTTCCGTTCCTGGACCTAAAAGGTCAATACCTAGCAATCAAGACGGAGATCCACGAAGCGATCGAGCGGGTGCTTAGCTCGACTCAGTTCGTTCTCGGTCCCGAAGTTCTCGCATTCGAGAAGGAGTTTGCAGAGTACGTAAATGCAAAGCACGGAGTAGGAACCAGCTCGGGAACCACTGCACTGCAGATGGCATTCGTGTCGGCGGGCATTGGGGCTGGCGACGAAGTGATCACAATCCCTCACACGTTTGTCGCCACAGTCGCAGCGATTGGGTACACGGGTGCGAAGCCGGTGTTTGTGGATATCGATGCTGAATCGTTCACTATGGATCCATCGCGCCTGGAAGCCGCGATCACGCCGAAGACAAAAGCAATCGTGCCGGTTCACCTGTATGGTCAGTCAGCCGACATGGACCCCATCGTGGAAATCGCCAAACGGCACAAGCTGCTGGTGGTCGAGGATGCTGCGCAGGCGCACGGCGCCGAGTACAAGGGCCGCCGGTGCGGATCGATGGGCGACATGGCGACCTTCAGCTTTTATCCCGGGAAAAATCTCGGCGCCTATGGTGAAGGCGGCCTTGTTACGACGAACAACGCCGAATTCGATCGCCTGCTTCGGATGTACCGCGACTGGGGCGCCGAGCGCAAATACATGCACGAGCTGAAGGGTTTTAATGCCCGGCTCGAAGGGATTCAGGGCGCGGTATTGCGGGTAAAGCTGAGACATCTTGAAAAATGGACCGAGTCGCGCCGCAGGATCGCGAAACGTTACGGCGAGCTCATGGCGGGCATCGATGGCGTTGCGTTGCCAAAAGAGCTGCCTGGACGCCGTCACGTGTGGCACATCTACGCGATCCGCGTGGCAGACCGCGAAGGGTTCATGAAATTTCTGGGTGAGCGTGGCGTTCAGAGTGGGATTCACTATCCGGTTGCCGTCCACGAGCTGGGTGCGTGGAAGGACCTTGGCCATTCACGCGGAGATTTCCCAGTCTCGGAATCCGCTGCCGGCGAAGTCGTGTCATTGCCGATGTTCCCTGAGATGACCGACGCAATGGTTGACCAGGTTGCGGAAGCTGTACATGCCTGGGGCAAGCGTTGAACGTAGCCGTTATCGGCGCGGGGAAAATGGGGTTGCCTCTCGCCGCAGTGTTTGCATCGCGGGGAGCGACAGTCACTGCGTGTGACGCGAACCGGGGCATAGTTGACTCGATCAATTCCGGGCGTGCTCCATTCGAAGAGCCGGGTCTCGATGAGCTCGTAAGCGCAGGGGCGGCAAACAAAAAACTTCGTGCGACAACAGACAACCGTGCTGCAATTGGGGAGGCGGATGTTGTTGTCATCATCGTTCCCGTCATGTTGTCGGCTGACAAGACTGCCGACATGTCTGTCATGCATTCCGTCGCCGATGACATAGCTGCGTCGCTCCGAAGGGGATCGATGGTCTCATTTGAGACGACACTTCCGGTGGGGGGAACGCGGTTGCTCGGTGACCGAATTGCGCGCGGAGGGCTAAAGCCGGGCGTCGATTTCGATCTTGTATTCTCGCCGGAGCGGGTGAAAAGCCAGTTCGTGCTGCGGCATCTGTTCGACAATCCCAAAATTGTCGGAGGGGTTACGACTTCTGCCGCAAAACGCGCGGAAGAGTTTTACGCGGAATTTCTGGGTGCTC
>JACDDZ010000244.1 GCA_013816695.1 Gemmatimonadaceae bacterium | reverse complement strand
GTGGAGGGTCCGGTGCGTTGCAAATCCAAAGGCGCCGAGCAACCCGAAGAGAACTGTAACCGGGGTGCGCAGCCAACCGGGCGGCTGGCGCGGGTCGAGCCCAAGTGCGAACTGCCAGTCTGCCCACTCAAAAATATTTCCAATCTGCAGATAGAATGGCGCCTGTCTCGCGAATAGGTTGACACTACCATATTGCTTGCGCGAAATCACGTCCGCGATTCCGGCAAATGAGCCCGGATTACCCTGGTTAATCGCAGGATCGTGCTTCGCCCGGAGATACATGAACAGCACGGCGGATGCTCCGACCACTCCCGCAATAGCCGCTCCCGCGAGCATTCGCAGGCGATCCCTCCGCCGGGCGGCGATCACAACCTCTGCCGACAACAACAGCGCTGCGGGACATACAATGAGGGCCGTCAGGTGAAGCGACCACCCGAGACCCGCGACGTAACCGAGCAGAACCAGATACTTGGCGTTCCGCTGCTTCGCACATTCATTCGCAATCCAGAGCAGCACCATTGCGACAAAAAACGCCGGGGCATATACCTCGGTCTCGGTAGCGCTCAGCCAGAGACTGGAAGTAGCGCCTGCGCAAATGCCCGCCGCCACTCCCGTGTATCGGTCGCCAGTCCAGCCAGAAAAGAGATTCGCGAGTAACGCACAGCCGGATGCCGCGCATACAGCCGAAAATAGATTTACCGATTTTGCGAACCCAACGAGTGGTCCAAAGACATGAGCCCACACATTTGCAGCGATCACATAGAATGGCGTGCCAGGCGGATGGGGTATTCCAAGCGAGTGAATCGCAGCAAGGAACTCGCCCGAATCCCAGAGGGTGACTCCCGGCGCCAGCGTCGCGATGTAGATACCCAGCAGTGCCAAGCCCGCGGCGCCCGCGGCCTTCGCATCCGGTGAAACGAACTTCATCACTGTGATTCGCAGTCTGTCATCGCAGGATTCGCCACGCCACGTCGAGAGCAGCACGATTGGCGGCGACATTGTGCACTCGAAAAAGAGTTGCCCCCGAACCAAGTGCAATCACGTTGGCTCCTGCAGTGCCGGCATCACGCGACTCGGTTGTAATTGCCGCGTCGTCTTCCAGCCCGCGCGCCTCCCTGATCGCCTCTGCAATTGTTCGCTTCCGCGAAGCTCCCACCAGAATCGGATAGCCGAGTTTCTTTAGGCCGCCAAGGTTGCGCAGGATCGCACGGGACTGATCGCCCGTCTTGGAAAATCCGATTCCCGGATCGAGGACGATCGATTCCTTGGCGATACCGAGGGCGAGCGCGCGACTCGCCCGCTCGCTTAGCTCCTCCGCAACATCATCACAAACATCCCGATTGTAGCTCGAATGCTTGTAGGACGAAATATCCGCGAGCTTGCCGCGAGAGTGCATGAGTATCACTCCTGCCTTTTTCCTGGATACTACCCCGCCCAGCTTCGAGTCAAATCGTAGCGCAGAGACGTCGTTCACGATGTCGGCACCGGCATCGAGAGCTGCGCGTGCTACGCTCGCCTTCCATGTGTCAATCGAAATCGGAATATTCGGGAGGGCAGCTCGAACGCGTTCAATCACTGGAATGACGCGACCCACTTCCTCCGGGTCATCGACTGCATCCGCACCGGGCCGGGTGGACTCGCCTCCGAAGTCCAGCGCGTCTGCACCGTCATCTACAAGCTTCTGCGCCTGTGCAACAGCAGCGTCCGGAGCAAAAAAATTACCCCCGTCACTAAAACTGTCGGGGGTAACGTTCACGATGCCGATCACTATCGGACGATCGACTACCAGCTCGCGAGTTCCGATCCGCCAGCGCTTAACAATTCGCGACGGATCGGGCCTCGACTTCGGACTCACGCCGGCGCGATCTCCGGACCGCCAAAGAGCGGCGGCTTCGCGGGCTTCGCCTGCTTGAGCGCCGCAGCAGCCGGCAGCGGCATCGACGGCGGTGGACCAGTCTGACGCGGCGGCAGAACTTCGCCACGCGCCAGCGCGTTCACTTCATCGCCAGTTAGCGTTTCGCGATCGAGCAGGGCGGCTGCAACTCTATGAAGCAGGTCGAGATTCTCCGAGAGAACTACCTTCGATCGCGCATATGCTTCCTTGATAACGCGCGTCACTTCGGAATCCACCAGCTGGGCTGTCCGCTCCGAGACTTCCCTGCGCGACTGCAGCTCGCGACCAAGGAAGATCTCCTGCTCATTGTCACCGACCAGGATCGGTCCGATTGCATCCGACAGTCCCCACTGCGACACGTACCTGCGTGCCAGCCCTGTAGCCTGCTGAATGTCGCTCGATGCACCGGTGGTCACGTGGTTGTGACCGAAAACGAGTTCTTCTGCTACACGGCCGCCATAGGCTTTCACAAGATTTGCCTCCAGTTGCTCACGCGTAACAGATACGCGATCGTCTTCGGGGAGCGTCCACGCAACACCGAGCGTGCGACCGCGCGGCACGATCGTGACCTTATGCAGTGGGTCGTTGCCCTTGACCTTGATTGCACAGATCGCGTGACCGCTCTCGTGATACGCCGTGAGCTTCCGCTCTTCGTCCTTCATTACCATCGATTTCCGTTCGGCGCCCATCATGACGCGATCCTTTGCGTCCTCGAGGTCAACCATGTAGACCTTGTCGTGGTTCCGGCGTGCAGCGAGCAGCGCACCTTCGTTGACAAGGTTTGCGAGGTCCGCGCCTGCCATTCCCGGCGTTCCCCGCGCCAGCGTCGTGATCTCCACGTCGTCGGC
The DNA here is from genome assembly GCA_013816695.1 of Gemmatimonadaceae bacterium. The sequence continues at coordinate 681 of JACDDZ010000244.1, read as the reverse complement.
CATCGGCTTTCCGCGGGTGTGGACGCGCAGGATCCCTTCGCGTCCGCGAAGATCGGGAGCGTCAACGACAATCTGCCTGTCGAACCGGCCCGGACGCAGTAGCGCCGGATCCAGAACGTCGGGACGGTTTGTCGCAGCGATAAGAATTACCCCTTCATTTGATTCGAAGCCGTCCATCTCGACGAGCAGCTGATTGAGCGTTTGCTCGCGTTCATCGTGACCCCCGCCCAAACCTGCACCGCGATGACGACCGACAGCATCAATTTCATCGATGAAGATGATGCAGGGAGCATGCGCCTTGCCCTGCTCGAACAGGTCGCGCACGCGGCTGGCGCCAACGCCGACGAACATCTCCACGAAGTCAGAACCGGACATCGAGAAGAATGGACGTCCCGCTTCACCCGCAACGGCACGAGCGAGAAGAGTCTTGCCGGTTCCCGGAGGTCCGACGAGAAGCGCGCCCTTCGGCAGGCGCCCACCCAGCTTGGTGAACTTCTGTGGATCCTTCAGGAATTCAATGATCTCCTGAAGATCCATCTTTGCTTCATCCGCACCAGCCACATCGTCGAAAGTGACCTTGGGAGTATCCCCCGTGAGGAGCTTCGCCTTCGATTTTCCAAATGAGAACGCTTTCCCGCTTCCCGCCTGCATCTGTCGCAGGAAGAAGAGCCAGAATCCGAT
>JACDDZ010000243.1 GCA_013816695.1 Gemmatimonadaceae bacterium | reverse complement strand
ACCCTGCTCATCATGGGTGGAGCTACTGCCGCGATCGGGCTCCTTCCGGGTTATGAATCCATTGGCTCAGCGGCCCCAATCATCCTTGTTGCGCTCCGGATGCTGCAGGGCCTCGCATTGGGCGGTGAGTACGGGGGTGCAGCCGTATATGTGGCTGAACACGCGTCACGCGAGAAACGCGGTTACTACACAAGCTTCATCTACACGACCGGAACCATTGGACTGCTCATCTCGCTCCTTGTCGTAAGTGGCGTTCGGGCATGGCTCGGCGAAGAGGCGTTCAAGCAGTGGGGGTGGAGGATTCCCTTCCTCGCTTCGCTCATTCTCGTGGCACTGTCATACTACATTCGCGCAAAGCTGCACGAGTCTCCTGTATTTACAGAGATGAAGGCAAATAACAGGCACTCGACCTCGCCAGTGAGAGAGTCATTTGCCGGTGACGGAGGGTGGCGTACAATTGCGGCCACGCTCTTTGGCCTGCTCGCAGGGCACGCGGTGGTGTGGTACACGGGGCAGTTCTACGCTCTCTTTTTTCTGCAGACCATCCTCAAGGTTCCGCTCGCCTCTGCTTACACTGTCGTAATCGCGGCGCTCGTGCTCGGCGCCCCCTTCTTCGTTTTCTTCGGCTGGCTGTCAGACAGGGTTGGACGAAAGCCCATCCTGATGAGCGGACTGCTGCTCGCGTCGATCAGCTATTACCCGCTCTACAGGTGGATGACAGCTGCGGCTCACCCCTTCCAGCCGGTGACAATCACTTTCATCGTCTTGCTCCAGGTGATTTTCGCGGCGATGGTGACCGGGCCGCTTGGGGCATTTCTGGTTGACTCATTCCCGCCAAAAGTCCGGTACACTTCCGTTTCGTTTGTGCACCACTCGGGGACCGGTTGGTTCGGGGGATCATTGCCCTTGATTGCGACGGCGGTGGTCGCGAAAACCGGAAACAATTACGCCGGGCTCATATACCCGATCGTCGTCGCGTTCTCGGCATTTTTGATTGGAATGATTTTCGTGCACGAGCGGAAAGGCGAGTAGCAGCTGGCCCACATATTCAACGCAAACCAATGACTCATCCGATGATTCCCCGCCGCAAGTTCCTCGGAAGCGCCATCGCTGGGGGGATGGCTGTTGCGCTGAGACCCCGGACAGGACAGGCGGAACTCAGCACGAGCGACGCGCGCCTCGTGGAGCTGCCCGCATTCGAACTGGATGAAATGACTGTGTCGGATTTGCAGTCGGGGATGAATTCCGGGAAGTTCACCAGTCGTTTGCTGGTCGAGAAGTATTCGGCGCGGATTCGCAGCATGGATACCCAGGGACCTGCACTCCGCGCGGTTATCGAGATGAATCCGGATGCCCTCGCAATTGCCGACGCCATGGACTCAGAGCGCAGAGCCGGCAAAGTGCGCGGACCCATGCATGGGATTCCCGTGCTCATCAAGGACAACATCGCGACTGCCGATAAAATGGAAACAACTGCCGGTTCGCTCATGTTGGTTGGGGCGAAAGTGCCGCGGGATGCCTTCATAGTTACAAGACTCAGAAACGCAGGTGCGGTTATCCTCGGAAAGACAAACCTGAGCGAGTGGGCAAATTTCCGAAGCACGCATTCATCCAGCGGGTGGACTGGACGCTACGGTCAGACGAAAAACCCGTACGCTCTCGACAGATCGCCTTCGGGGTCGAGCTCAGGTTCGGGGACCGCCGCAGCTGCGAACTTCTGCGCGGTAACGATCGGCACTGAAACCGATGGCTCCATAACAGCCCCAGCAGCAGCCGCTTCACTTGTAGGACTAAAACCGACAGTCGGACTTGTGAGCAGGAGCGGAATCATCCCGATCTCGGCAAGCCAGGACACAGCCGGCCCAATGACGCGCACTGTAGTGGACGCTGCGCTCCTGCTCACCGCCATTGCAGGATCGGATTCGCGAGACGCCACGACTCGTGAAGCAAATGCGCACACTATGGATTTCACGCGAAACCTCGCCGCAGGCATCCGGGGAATGCGGATCGGAGTACCTCGCGAAAAACTCTTCGGTTACAACGTCAAGACAGACGCACTCGCAAATGCAGCGATAAATGTTCTGCGCGGATTGGGGGCCGTTATCGTGGATCCCGCCAACATTCCGACTGCGGGAAAAGTTGACGACGACGAATACGAAGTTCTACTCTATGAATTCAAGGACGGCCTCCACAATCATTTCGCGGAAGTCGATTCGCCGATCAAGTCGCTTGCCGACATGATTGCGTACAACGACGCGCACGCCAGGGAGGAGCTTCCCTATTTCGGTCAGGAGATTTTCCTGAAGGCCGAGAAAAAGGGCTCGCTCAAGAGTCGCGAGTATCTCAAGGCCCTCGCGCGCAGCCAGCGGATGGCGCGTGCCGAAGGTATCGATGCGACGATGAAGAAATACAAACTCGATGCTTTCATTGCACCGACGATGGCACCGCCGCCGCTGATAGATCTTGTCAGCGGAGATCCCGGTTTCCCCGGCGGAGCAACGACTCTGCCCGCCGTATCCGGTTACCCGCACGTAACGGTTCCAGGCGGATACATTTTCGGCGTGCCAATCGGCATCTCGTTTTTTGCCGAAAAGTGGAGCGATTCAAAGCTACTGCGTATTGCATACGCTTTCGAGCAGGCGACGCACCACCGAAAGCCCCCCCGCTTCCTGCCGACGGCGGAAGTCTGACGGAAATCGGGTGGCCGGACCGGACTCCTCCGGGCAGGGATTATCCGGAAGAGGTTGGAGAAATTGCCGTTTGGCCCATCGTGCTGGGAGTCATCGCAGTCATGCTCGTCGCTTTGCCGCTCAGGGTCTTTGAGCTTGACCGCTACTTCGTTCCCAAGGAACTGGTACTGCACCTCGTTGCGCTTGCGGGATCGATTGTGCTCATTGCGAAGCGTATTTCGGTTCGAGAGAGCAGGCTCGATATCCTCCTGCTCCTATTCATCGCATGGAATACCCTGTCGGCAGTTTTTGCGACTAACCATTGGGTAGCGCAGCGTGCGCTGGCGATCTCCGTTTCGAGTGTCCTGGTATTCTGGTACGCGAGGCAGGCTGGAGCGACTGGAAATTTCCGTGCGATTCTCGTTGCGTGCGCGATGGCCACAGTCTTGGCCGCATCCGCCGGACTGGTGCAGGCATACGGTATTCGGAGTGACTACTTCAGCCTGAACCGCGCACCTGGAGGTCTGTTCGGGAATCGGAACTTTGTGGCCCATATCGCCGCGATTGGTTTCCCTTCCCTGCTCTGGGCCACAGTGACTGCGCGCCGGTCGTCCGGAATCATTCTTGGATCCATTGGCGGAAGCCTCGTGACTGCGGCCCTCATACTCTCACGTTCACGCGCTGCATGGCTCGCACTTGCTGCGTGCCTGATTGTTCTGGGTATGGGGATGTTTGCGTCGCGGAGTTACTGGAGGGGTGCG
>JACDDZ010000242.1 GCA_013816695.1 Gemmatimonadaceae bacterium | reverse complement strand
GGGTGTGGCGAAGCCGGAGGGCAACGGCAAGTCACTGGTGCAGCTGATCACCGAGCCATCGCTGAACGTAAATGGACTCGAGAGCGCGGAAGCGGGCGACGGAGCACGGAATGTCATCACCACACAGGCAGTTGCAACGCTTGATCTCCGCCTTGTGAAGGGCAACGACTACCTCCGGCAAATCGAGAAGCTGCGACGTCACATCCGAAAGCAGGGCTTTTTCGTAATCGATCGCGAGCCGACAATGGCCGAGCGACGCAGATACGGGAAAATTGTGCGGGTCGAGCAGCGCGGTGGCGGGTACAACGCGGAGCGCACGCCGATGAGCAATCCATTTGCGGCTCGCGTTGCTGCTGCAGTGCAGTCCACTTCACGACAGGACATCGTGCTGCTGCCCACTGCAGGCGGAAGTCTTCCGCTCGCCATTCTCAGGAACACCCTGGGCGCGCTCACGCTCACAGTGCCCATCGCAAATTACGACAACAACCAGCACGCAGAGGACGAGAACATCCGGCTGGGAAATCTTTTTGACGGAGTCGAGACAATGGCCGCCGTCATGCTCATCAGCTGGTAATATGCGAACCACGCTACTCAGATCATTCCTGCTGCTGGCGCTCGTCGCGCGAATCGCGGATGCGCAGGCAAGTATCACCGGACTTGTTCACGATAGTATTTCCCACATGCCGCTTGTCGGTGCCGAAGTCCAGCTGGTCCCGGCGGACAACCCCGCCATGCTTGGACATACGGCTACTTCGGATTCGCTTGGGCGTTTCACTCTTAGCAACGTTCCCAAGGGCCGATATGCGCTTGGCTTTCTGCATCCGATGCTGGATTCACTTGGCGTCGATGTCCCGCCTCGCGAAGTTTTTGTGGATGACGCTCGTTCCGTCCGCGCGGACCTCGCAATTCCATCGGGCGGGAAATTGCGTACTGCCATTTGCGGCCGGAACACGACACAGGATTCTGTCGGTGTTGTGGTTGGCTTCGTTCGTGACGCGCGGACTGCGGCGCCAGTTGCCGGCGTTGCGGTGACCGGTGAATGGCTGGAACTCACTTTCAAGACCGGTGGTTTTGTGCGTCGCGTGCCGCGGTTGGTTGCGACCACCGGCGACAATGGCTGGTTTGCGATGTGCAACGTGCCGAGCGGTGGTACGATGTCCATGGTAGCCACGCAGGGTGCAGATAGTACCGGAGTCGTAGATGTGCAGATTCCCGGTGACGGTTTCATTCGGCGCGATCTGTATCTGGGCCGCGCGCAAACTATTCTCGTTGAGGACATGAAAGTCCGCACCGATACTGCTGCACGGTCTCCACGCAGGATTCACGTCGGAGATGCAAGAGTGACAGGAACTGTGGTGGCAGCAGTCGGCGGGAAGGCGCTTGCAGGTGCCGTTGTTGGAATTTCCGATGGACCGCAGACGCGTGCGGATGATCGCGGCGAGTGGACACTCACAAACGCTCCAGCGGGAACGCGCACCCTCGAAGTGCGTGCACTCGGATACTATCCCGTGCGTCGCGTTATCAATGTCGTCAGTGCCGGTCCGCCGTTGCGACTCGCGCTGTCCACGATGAAGGCAGTACTCGACACCGTGAAAATCAGCGCTACGCGAACGTACGACCGGAGCATGATCGACTTCGAAAAGCGCAGGAAGAGCGGGCTTGGCAAGTACCTGACAGCGGATGATGTTGCCCGGCACCGCCCCGTGGTTACCTCCGATCTTTTCCGCCTCGTGCCCGGAGTTTATGTAGACCGCAGCCCCATCGGCGAGACGATGCTGTCAGTGCGCGGCATGTTCACCGAAAGATGTTCTCCTTCCGTTTATATCGACGATCACTACATGTGGGACATGACTGCTGATGCGCTCGATGATTACGTGAAACCGGACAAGATTGCGGGAATCGAGATCTATAATGGAACGATGGTTCCACCGCAGTTTCAGCCGGGACTTAGCGGCTGTGGGAGTATCGTGATCTGGACCAAGTGAAGATCAGTCCCACCAGCCATGCATGTACCACTCGCCATCCTTCGCATCGTGATACATCCATACAAGCCGGCCGTCGCCGGACAGACAGCGGAAATATTCGCGCGCGAAAATGTTTTCCCAGTGGGCACCGGATACCCTGTCAGGTCCTGCAGCTGACTCTATAGTCTTCCAGCCTTCTTCATCTTCATAGCTGACAGGCGCGAGGTGGTCACGCCGTTTTTTTGTATGCACTGCAATTCGCCTGGGTTCTGCCAGCAGCTGCAGCGTGAGACTGGGCGCAACCGGGGCGTGGCCGTCATGCTGGTATCTCCCATGCGCCCGGGCCGGATCCTGCTTCATCCACTTGGTGCGACGCTCCACAAGCGGGTGCCTGGAGTTTTCAGGAACGACGACAACAGCACCCTGGTCGTCCAGCAGCTGCGCGATTGTTTCCTCGGTAACGCGCGCCGTCGCAAAGCCGCGGTCGAAAATATCACCCTGTCGTTCGGACTCCGGAGTTACCGAATCCACACGAATGCGCATGCCTGTGACACCGTCGGGCAATTCGAGGCGCTCTAGATGCGTCCGGATCAGCCGCATCCAGGCAGCATGACTCGCAGTCGAGCGGGCGGGCCGAACCAGGTGTTCATATGTAGTGCGGTTGGCCAGCGAGAAGAGCAGCGTGATCTCGCGTGCGCACAAACCATTCGCGAGCAGCGCTTCACAAACTTTTCCCACGAGTGCGTTAATGATGAATACCAGTCGCTCCGGATCCGTGAGTGTGTACTCAACCCACTCGTAGGATGCTTCCGGAAAACTGCGCTGCATCGGCGCAAAAATTCTGCGCCGGTCATCTGCGCGGGAGAGACGCCAGAGGTGCACACCCTCTACACCGAAACGAATCTCCACGGACTCCTGATCCAGACGCGCCATGTCTGCGCAGCATTCCACGCCCACGCCTTCCAGCAGCACCAGCATTTGCGGGGATGGGTCGAGGACAGTGATCTGCTTCGATTTCAGGTAGGACCGGTCATCACCAGGCTGCACTACTATAGTAGTGGCCTCCTGAACGGACCGGCTCGCTACTTCGGCGGCGACAGGAGTCTGCGCAATTCCAATTGTCGGCGATGCAAAGCCCAGGTCCTCGAGCGCCTCGCTCAGAGCCTCTGAAAGCAGGTCTGCATTAAGGCTTCTTCCATCTGCCCATACCCGCCTTCTGCTGCCATCCACCACAATCCTCGGCGCACTCTTTATGAGCGCCGGGCAGAGCTCCGGTCTGGCGAGTGACTCGGCAGACCAGTGGGGGGAATACAGGCAGATGAAAGTCATGGGACTGTTGCGGGGTGGTAAGTCTATACCCGAACATATCCCGAAGCAAGAAGAGTGCTTTAGCCCTTTGTGGCCTTTTCCAGAGGCACAACTGCGATCGTGCACCGCGACATGCAGATGAGTCGCTCCTGTTCATCGATGATCCGTATTTCCC
>JACDDZ010000241.1 GCA_013816695.1 Gemmatimonadaceae bacterium | reverse complement strand
GGACCCTCGTCCCGAATACAACGGGGAGCTTTCACCGAATAATCGCGAGCTTGCGTGGCATCGCTGGGTAAATGGAGATCGTCGCCTATTTGTAAAAAACCTTGAGACCGAATCTGAGCAGGCAATATTGGCGCGTGCCGGCGATCAGGTCAGTCCACACTGGTCGCCCGACGGAAACGCAGTCGTGTCGTGGAGTCACCAGGAAAATGGGGTTGTATTCGTAGTGCGCCGCGGAGCGGACGGAAAATGGTTTAAGAAGGAACGGCAGCTGGCAAACGGTCGGCTTCCAATCTGGGCGCCAGACGGACGAACGATTGCTTTTGTCAAAATTGATGGGAGCGTTAACACAATTGCTGCTGATTCCGGGGTGGTACGGACGATTTATATGCCGCGACCCGGAAGTTCGGATCCAATTGCAACCTACCTGTTGTGGCTGGAACCCGGGAAAATTTGGCTGATCGGTGCCGACGCTTCGGGACGCGCTGGAATCTGGGAGCTGCTCGTAGGAAAGCAAAGTGTCCGCTTGATGGTGCGATTCGATCTTCGCGCGGGGCAATCATATGGGCCGTCCCTGGTGAGTGACGGCCGGAACTTGTTTTTTGCGTTGACCGAAAAGTCGTCCAACCTGCGGTGGGCCGAGCTGGTGAAGAACTAGCCGCATGCAGAACAATTCACCGAGCGGGACGGGCGACTTTGTTACCGGAGATGTTCCGATCCGGGATCGCGCGATACTCGACCAGTTGATTCCGATTGTGTATGACCAGCTTCGTGCTATTGCCCATCGCCAGCTGTTGGGTGAAGAACAGGGCGCAACGCTTTCGACAACCGCCCTCGTGCACGAGGCATACTTGAAGCTCGCGGACCAATCGCGGGTGGCATGGCGGGACGACCCGCATTTCTTTGCGCTGGTTTCGGTCGCCATGCGGCATGTACTGGTGGATCGTGCCCGCGCAAGGCTCGCACAGAAGCGAGATGGCGGCGTGCGCGCGGTAACGCTCGATGACAGCCAGGTCGCGAGTGAAGACCAGCCGCAGGCCCTGCTGGAAATCAACGCGGCTCTTGAAAAACTTGCGGCTATCGAACCGCGGCTGGCCAAGGTTGTTGAATGTCGATTCTTCGGCGGCCTGTCCGAAGACGAAACCGCGCAGGCACTTGGAGTGACTGCGCGGACCGTCCAGCGTGATTGGGCCAAGGCGAGAATGCTCCTTCGTCGCGCGCTCCTGGAATAGAAGTCTATCTCACCGTAAGGCGATATTCCGCGGAGTCATCCGTTTCACTCGCTACGTGCAATGTGTAAAAGCCGGCCGCGGGTGCCGCAAAAGAGATAGTGCTGACGTACGGGCTTGTGGCCGGCACCGGAGTCGCAACGGTCTCGCCGCGCGCGTTGGTTAGCGACAAGTAGTGATTGCTATATGAGCGATCCAGCGTCTCGACAACCAGGGGCTCACCGGCGTTAAGGTAAATCTTGAAACGATCAGCGGAGTAGGTCCCATCGACATTGCAGTCATAAGAGTTTGTGCTCTGTTCTGTAACCGTTTCCGCGCCTATGAAAGTCTCTTCACACTGTGAAGTCTGGGCAGGCGCGGCCACCACGAAAAGAAGGTATGGCCCGGTCATGTTTGGCCGGGTTGATGAAACGACCAGCGTATATACTCCGGCTGGAAGAATGGTCTTGATCGAGTGCTCTGACTTTGACGAATCACGGCTGCTGCTGGCGATCATGCCAGACCTCCGAATCTCCACGTTGGAACTGAAATTCGATGACCGGACGGTAATGACATGCGCGTCGTTCGTCAGCACGACCGTGAATTTGTCGTAGTACGTGCCGTCAGCCGTGGCGCAGCTGCGGGAGGTGAGTGCCCCCGTGTAGTTCTCTCCGGTAAGCAGCGTTGCCGGAGCGCAGGAATAGGAATCAACAAGAACTGTTGCTGAAAATGTTTGCGGCTCAAGCCCTTCCGCTGTAGCTACAAGGGTTTGCGTGCCCCCCTGCCCCAGAACCCAACTGCCAGGAGTTGCGAGTCCGCTAGAATCTGTGACCACATCCGGGTTGCTGATTTCACCTCCTCCTGTAACGGCAAACACAACTTTCAGCCCGCGTACAGGGTTATTGAACGAATCGCTGATCTTCACCTGTGGGCGTATGTAGGTCTCCGCTCCAGCGGGGGCTCGCTGGTTGTCGCCGGCAAACTTGGTGATGCGGGAAGGCGCATCCGCGAGACCTTGCGCGGAAAACAAAATCTTCGGCTGGCCAGACACCTGCGCACTGAGCACGTTGAGCCCGGCGATGATGCCAAGTTTCCAGCCGCCTACCCGTGCAACCCCGGCGGCGTCGGTCGTATCGATGGTGGCTGTTGCAATCCCTCCGCCGCGCTCGATGTTAAACATTACCCTAACACCTGGCACCGGTTTTCCATTAGCATCGCGCACAATAGCAGATGGCAGCTCATCCACTTCGTGGTTCACCACTGCCGCCAGTGATGTGGAGGACGATGCGGTGAGTGTATTGGGAGACTGGGTTACTGGAATCGGCGCGGAGCTATCGCTGCATGCTACGAAGAGCGCGCTGGAGGCCAGCAAAGCCAGCATCCTGATCGGGGAAGTTTTTGGAAGCATTTCAACTCCGGAAAAGTGTTGTCCTACTTCACAACACGAAAAAACCCGGAGAAACCCGACATGGCGGGCGGACTACTTCCCTTTAGGGCCCGGAATCGAGGAGTTCGAGATCAAACAGACTATCGCTTGTGAGGGAACACGCGGCGAAGTGTCACGTTCACCCGATAGCCTTCGGGCCGGTTGCGCGCCATGGTTTCGAAATCGACGTTGGCGATTGCACTCCAGAATCCGGACGAGAGTTGCACGCCCGGTCCAATCGCCACAACGCGTTCCTTTGAATTCGCAATCGAGTTAGTATCCAGACGGTGTTCGGTGAGCTGCTGCAGAACATAGCCGTTCACGCCGAGGCGAAGCTCAGGCGACATTTCATACGACATTGCGTAGTTCGCGTGGACCGCCTGCCCAGCCTGGGTGCTACCAACTCTGAGGGGAGTGAACGGTGTTGAGTTTTTTGCGTTCCAGCGGTAATTGATTCGCCAGCTGGTTTCCAATTTCTTGCTTGGAAATATCGTAAATGCGTAGTACGCGAAGGCGCCGCCCGCGTTGCTGCCGATGTTGACGGGGCGGGCAGCGGAATAGCTGCCGGTCGGAAGCTCGAACAGAACTGAAAAACGCGAAAAAAACGTTTTCCCACCCAGAGTCTTCCCCGGCCACTCCAGAATCAGTGGACTGACCAGGATATCGCCCAGTCCCGACTGTTTTCCCTTCGGTCCAAAGGCTGTGTTCAGGTCAACCGAGGCATAGGGAACGAGAAACTCGGCTCCGTAAAATCCGCCGAATATCTGGCGGGTGGTTATGTGGGCAGCGTGGAAAATGTATGCCCATGAATCCACCGAGTTG
>JACDDZ010000240.1 GCA_013816695.1 Gemmatimonadaceae bacterium | reverse complement strand
AGTTTTTCGAGGTCAATGAAGGCGGCGGTTTCGGCGTTCTGCATCATACAATTTTGTGCACTATGGCCGCATTTACAAGGAGCGCATACCGTCGCGCTCCCTGTGAATGCGTTTCCGTGCGGGCTTAGACTTTACGACCGCGCGACTTCAAGAGCCGCAGCACGAACAGGAGTACCACTGCGCCAATGAACGCGACGAAAATCGTTCCTGCAATTCCGCCGAGCGGCGTTGCAACACCAAGCGATTTGAATATCCAGCCGCCAACGAACGCACCGATAATACCGATGATGATGTCACCAACAATTCCGTACCCGGTGCCGCCCATTACGAGCGAAGCGAGCAAGCCGGCAACGAGACCGACGATGAGCCAGGTGAGCAGATCCAATTAGAGCTCCTAGAGGGGATGAAAGAAAATAGGCCGGCAACCGCCGGATAGTTAGCGATTGCCGGCCATTTTCTTTCTGTGATTCGGTTAGCGCTGCTGTACCGGAGTTGGAACGGGAGTGGAAATGCTCGCGTGCGACCAGGACCACGATCCAAGCAGGCGTGACCAGGCGGCCAGACGTGCGCCGCCACCACGATAAGTGAGCTGGCGGTAGCGGCCAGTCCTGGTATCGAGCACCCATATCTCCTTGGCTCCACTTCTATTGGAAGTGAAGGCAAGGTGACGACTATCTGGTGCCCACGTCGGATCTTCGTTTTCTCCGATCGAAGTGAGCTTGTTCATCTTTCGGTCGCGAACGTCAATGGTCCACAACTGGAAGTCTCCCTGCTGCTGCATGTACGCGACACGTGCTCCGTCGGGTGACCAGTCAGGGCTGGTTCTGTAGGAACGCAGTCCCGGGAAAGTAGGCGTGAGCTGCACTTCCCCCGTTCCGTCCGCATTCATGGTAAAGATCTGCGGTGTGAGTCGCGCATTCGCGCCACTGCCCTGCCATATGCGCGGCGATATGTACGCGACACGTGAGCCGTCGGGACTGAATGAAGGCGACGATGTTTCCTGTGCAGCATATGAAAAGCGCCGCGCTGGCATAAGTGAATCGGCATTTGTGACTACGAGGTCCGACGGCCCTACTCCTCCCGCTGTATAAATGATGCGCCGTCCGTCTGGCGTATATGCGGGCGTGACATTTAATCCGCGACGCGTTGCCTCGACCAGTTTCACGCGCCGAGTCCAGATGTCTACCTGGGCGATCTGCGTTCCGGCGTCGTTGAAGTCGGAATACACGATTCGATTTCCGGCAGGATGCCATGAAGGTGAGAGAGCACTTCCGCTGTTTGTTATGGCGCGATCGTTGGCGCCGTCGCTGTCAACGACGCGAAGTGTTCCATTTTGCACGTATACCAGCCGACTCTGTGCGAAGCCGCGCTGCCCGGTGATCCAGCGGGTGACTTCATCGGAAACACCGTGAATCGCCATGCGATGCTCGTATGTGAGCGAATCGCGTGCAACGGAGTCACGGTAAACCAGGACAGGGATCGCGGAGTCCCGCTCAGCAATATCCGCCAGCGCAGCTTTGCGGATCTGCATCCCTTCGGCAATTGTAACTGCCATTAGCGAATCTCGTTTCGCCTGAGCAATAATCAGCTTCTTCTTGTCCTTGTCGCGCTTGCCGCGCGCGGCTGTGCGTAGTGAATCCCAGACAAAGGAAACGCGGCGCAGTGCGATGTCGGTCAGGGAATCTTTCGTCGTGTACGCACGCATGACTGAATCCCTTATTTCCACTGGCCTTACTGCAGGAACTTTGGAAAGAGGGAAAAACGCCTGCTGCATCACCCGGGCGAGACGAACGTCGTGGTAGGAGATTCGCACTCCGGCGGCTTCCACTGTTGGAATCACAAGTGCGCGCACCTTCATTTTGTCGAACACAGCGTAATTGGGCGTGCCACCAGGAAGGAAGCCTGCGGCAACTGTTGCCGGATCTGCGTCGAGCGGACGGAGACGGTCACCGTAGTCGAAGTCGCGATGCAGAATGGCTCGAATGAAACTCGCGTTCGGGTCAGTCGCTACAACAACAACTGTGGGTGGAACGACAGGCTGCTCAGCATAGGCTAGCGGCCGGAGCGAGAGCGCCGACACGGCTGCGCCCACGCCCATTACGGACGTTCGAATGCTATTCATTTGGAGGACCTGCAGAAAGTCAGCGGAGCGGGAAACCCGCACATTTACAGCCCAGGACCTTAACTGTTTCGTCCGGCGTTCCGCTGCATATAGGACAGCTCGGCCGCTGGATAGGTAACTAGCCGTTAGACCGAACCGATTTCAGCTCCAGATTTCCAGTATTTGCGCGCGTACGGCATCTGCATTGAGGCCTGCGTTGAGCAGCACCTGCGCGGCAATGCCTTTTTCCTCAGCAATCAATCCAATAAGTAAGTGTTCCGGCCCAAGCGAGGTCTGGCCGAGCTCTTGTGCCTCGCTGATTGCTAGCTCCAAAACTTTTTGAGCTCTGGAGGTAAAGGGACGTTCCTTATCGATGGAATATGGCACGCGGCTCGGTTCGACGATGCGCATTATTCCATCCCGCAGGGCATCCCGGTCAACATTCAGATTACGAAGCACCGTTGTCGCAACGCCCTCCTTTTCCCGCAGAAACGCGAGGAGAATGTGCTCAGTTCCGATGTATTCATGCTGCATTGACGCGGATTCCTCGCGCGACATTGCGAGAATATTCCGGGTCCGTTCCGACAGGTGAATTTCCGACATTAGGTCCTCTGGTTGACTCCCAAATCCCTGAGCGACTGGAGAATCTTGTCAATCCTTCCCTGAATTTCCTTGTCCTTGAGCGTGCGTTCCGGATGCCGGAAGGTGAGCCGCCACGCGAGGCTTCGCATTCCTTCCGGAATTCCCTTGCCCCGAAATTCGTCGAATACATTCAGCCGCTCGAGCAGCTCGCTGGCGTTCTTGCGGATCGATGCCTCGATCTTGTCGGCAACCACATTTTCGGGAACCAGCAAAGCCAGGTCTACTTCCACGGCTGGCGTCACCGGGAGCCCGCTGTACTTCATTGCGCCGGCCTTTTTGGCGTCGGGATTGAGCAGCATCTCCACACCGAAAGCGGGGCTCGCCCATACCGGAGCATCCAGCGAAAGTTGCTGCACACTGCCTATCCTTTCACCATCTAAAAGTATGTCCCATAGGAAGCCAAAAGAGCTCACAACTAACTTGAGGTCAGAGCCAGGATATGCTGACGCGGCAACAGCTTCCGCGAGTTCCTTTGCGTCCCACTGATCGTACGCCGGGGGCTGTGGTTCGCTGAAATGCACGGGCCTTCGCAGGCCCATTACCACAGCTGCAATGTCCACATTCTCAGCCGGCAATCCGTCTCTCGAGAGTGCCCCGAAGGTCGTCCCAATTTCGAACAACCTCACATTTCCATTCATGTGTGCGAGGTTGTGCTCCGTGCGTTTTGCGAGTGATTCCAGGATGCTCCCTCGCAAGTACGCCTCGTCCTCGGCCAG
>JACDDZ010000239.1 GCA_013816695.1 Gemmatimonadaceae bacterium | reverse complement strand
CCATACGGCATCCCGGGATGCGCCACCGAAGTTGCCCCGCTGCAGTGGAAACTTCAATCCGTGAACGATGTCGCCATTCCTGGCGACGGAGAGTCCCTCAACTCCACTTGCATCGTTTACTTGAGCTACGGCCCAGCGTGAACCCGGGATAGGCATGACATTTCCGAGGGTAAAAGCGTTTCCCTTCACCTCGATGCTGTCGGCGACAATGCCGTCAATGCCGGAAACGAGTATCCACTGCCGGTTTGCGCGATTGGAGCCGCGATGGAAATAGATGGAATCTCCTCCCGCAAAAAAAGAGGCTGACCCTGCGGCGAGGTAGCGGGGTTGGCCTCCAAGCGTGGAAAGGAGGAATGAACCGTATACGGCGTTGATTGTCCCGATCAGCAGGATATTTCTTCTGTCTGGACTGATTGCGACACCATAAAGCGCTGTCGCACCATCGAGGAGCCGGCGGGATGCCGTGCTTCCGACATCCTGCATCTCTATACCATACCGGCAGCCGCGCGCTCCACAGTTCGTCACCACATACGCAATCGATTTCCCGTCGCTCGACACCGTGGGATTCGCAACACGTCCAGTGAATGTCAGCTGGGTGCGGTCCTTGAGAAGAGCGACAGGCCGTTCCGTACGCATTCTGGAAATGCCAAACCAGAGCGCGGCGATAGCGAGAAGGGCAGCGCCCGCAGCGATTGCGATTGTGCGGGGATTTCTTTTCGATGTCGACCGTTCAGGAGCAGTCACCGCAAGCGCGCGTGCAAAATCTCCGGCGCTTGCGAACCTGTCTGCTGGAACTTTGGCGAGCGCTTTCTCGGTTGCGCGCTCCATCGACTCGGAAATCGTGTTGCGCACGACGCGCAGCCGGACCGGACGTTCAGTGAGCAGCTTCGCAATCATCGCCTGCGCGGTTGCGCCCGTGACCGGCGGCTCGCCTGCGATGAGTTCATAGAAGACAGCGCCGAGCGAGTAGATGTCGCTGCGCTTGTCGAGCAGGCGATCGCCCGTGGCCTGTTCGGGGCTCATGTACTGCGGGGTGCCGAGTGAGAGGCCCGTTTCAGTAAGCCGGTTTCCGCCGGCTTCTTTTACTGCGAGCGCGATTCCGAAGTCTGCGAGAACCGCTTCGCCGTGGTGGAGGAGAATATTTTCCGGCTTGATGTCGCGGTGGACCACGCCCTGTTCGTGCGCGTAGTCGAGGGCGCTCGCGACCTGGGTTGTGATTTGGACAGCTTCTTCGAGACCGAGCTGGCGTTCGCGATTGAGCTTGGCGCGGAGCGACTCGCCGCGGACGTATGGCAATACATAGTATAGAAGGCCATCCGCTTCGCCCGAGTCTATGAGGGTCAGGATATGAGGATGATCGAGCTTGGCGGCGATTTTTACTTCGGAGAGGAAGCGGTCGGTTCCGATAACTGCGGAGAGGTCTGCGCGGAGGACTTTTAGGGCGACTTCGCGGTCGTGTTTTAGGTCACGGGCGAGGTAGACTGTGGCCATGCCGCCGGCGCCGATTTCCCGCTCGATTGAGTAGCGGTCGGAAAGGGCGCTTTTGAGTCGGTCTGTGGTAGGCATGGGGTACAAAGATGGGACTTAGACCGTTGGTCGACCAGAGATTTGTTGGCGGGCGGCCCTCCGGTCTAACCGTTAGACCCAGCCTTGATGGCTATGCGTACTGCACCAACCGCACTTTGGAAAGCTTCACGAGATCCCCTTCGCAGCCGACGCCGAGATATCTGTTTCGCTTATCGCGTACCATCGCGCGATCCAGTAGATCCGAATGCGCGGCGGGATTGCGAGCGTCGGCAAGTTCCTGGAGGATGGGAGGAAGGCTTGCGGCGAACCATGTATTCTCGGGCGGTGCGATAAATCGTTTTATCGCGTCGTTGATGACCTTCTCATCACCGATTAGCCGCGCGAGTTCTCCAAGGCTGAACGCTCCCCGGTTGCAAAGGTCAACTCTCTGACGATTGAAGTCTATTATGCGATTAGCTGGCGGCATTCGTTTCAGGACTTCACGGAATAGAATGTTGGTCTGAACCTCGAATGCCTTTGCAAGGCCGATCAGCACCGGTGAAAAGTCGAATGACATGTCGCCGCGATGATCGCGATACAGCTTTTCCGAAGTAGCGATGAACGTGCGCGTACCTGGATCGAGCTTGCCCCAGAGGTCCTCGCCGAAGCAGTGTTCGCGCAACTCGCGCTCGGTTTCGCCAATTCCGCTGTACTCTGCGTCGAATTCCACCCAGTGACGACCGTCGGTAAGCTGGTCACGAATTCCCTGGTCGAAATACCGGGCCTCGTCGGGCCTGCTAACTATCAGTGGAAGGTTCACCATCCCTCCATAGATGGAGACGGGCTGATTGTGATACGCTACGTTGCGGAGTTTTCTAAGTTCTGCGACTACGGCCAGGGTGTCATCGGAGATCAGACGGCGAATGTCCCAGAGCCTGAACCAGCAGTCGCAGTTCGTTCCCTTCTGGCGATAGATCTCGGGGATGTGGTTCTCCTCCTCGTCTTCCCGGACATCCGCAGCCGTAATCTCGGCGACATGTGCCACGTAAAGAGAGCGATAGTCAGTTATGTACATCTGCATCTCGCGCGCGACCTGGCCGTCGTCGCTTCCCAGCTCTTTCTCCAACGCAAGTATCTGATCAAGGTGCTCGAGCGGAGTCTGCCTCCGCTCCGACCTGATCTTTCCCCACCAGACATAAACCTCTTCCTCGTCACCCCCGTCCCGGAATTTGGCAGCGAGATCACGCAATATGCGGATATGGGATTCCATCACATCGGTCCCATAGGCCGGATTCCACACGGCTACTATATGGCGTGCGAGGTCCATTAAACTCTCCGATCAAATGAAAGTTGTTTCAACACTGGTGATTCAGAATCTAGGCTCTCTCCGGTTTCCCCGGAAACCGTCATCAATCCCGGGATCGGCCTGTCCACATGCCCGCCACGCCAGACAATATTGCCGTTCCTAACAACCCGAGCAGAAGCGCCGGAATTGCCCACAGAAACCAGATTATATCACGCCAACTCAACGGCACCTGCGCTTCGCGTAATGCGGCATCCTCTTCCTGCGTCAGCTGCCGGCTGAGGTGAGCGATCGTGGCTTTCCAGTGAAGGGGCCAGCTCGGGAATTCTCTCAACGCGCAAATCGCATCCCGACGATCGAATCTTCTGCCCGTGTCTTTCGCGGGCGACGATCCTGTACCGGAAATGAATGCAAACAACTCCAGTGCTATTGAACAACTGGCATCCAGCTTGTGAACTCGAATCAGATTGGCAAGCGCAAGACGGTATGGTCGCGTTCCCATTCCGTGAGCAAACCCCATGTGCCGACCGCAGGAAGGCAGAAGAAATTCGACGATAGGCCTGACACACCGTTCAGGCAACTGCGGGTTCGCCGCAAGGCCAAGAATTCCTTCCCATGTGCCGAGCAGGCTTGAAGTGACAGGTTCTTCAAGCACTGTCGTACGCT
>JACDDZ010000238.1 GCA_013816695.1 Gemmatimonadaceae bacterium | reverse complement strand
AAAGCGCCAACCTCTCGGCGGCGCTTTGATGACAGAGCGGGTTTTTCGGTTAGTTGGTCCCGGCAAGCTTGTATGCCAGAAGCGAAGCAAGCGAATTGTCGCGCAGACGCTGGAAGGTTGGCTGTTCATGCGAAGGAATCGGCTCGCCGCCATGCATTCTGAGGGCGACGCGGGGGTCACGCTGCCTTCCGCCGACCAACACCTCGAAATGAAGGTGCGGACCCGTTGCCAATCCCGTCATGCCGACGAAGCCAATCGTCTTTCCAATGTCCACACGCGTGCCACGGCGGATTCCACGCGCAAATCCGCGCAGGTGCCCGTACCGGCTCACGAAACCGTTGCGGTGACGAATTTCCACGACGTTGCCGTAACCGCCCTTTCTTCCCGCAAAAGAGACTATTCCATCTCCGATCGTACGAACCGGGGTTCCAGATGCGGCTGCGTAATCTGTTCCCGCGTGATTCCGCCACCGGCCAAGAATCGGATGGAAGCGAAGGCCGAAGAAACTTGAAATCCGGCGAAACGCCACCGGAGCGCGCAGAAATGCGGCACGAAGCGAGCGACCGTTCGAATCGAAGTATTCACCGCTCGTCGCATCACTCTTGAAATGAATCGCGTCGTATTCGTTGCCCGAGAGTGCGAGCCTGGCCGCGAGAACCTTGTTTACCACCACCGCGCCAGTCGGCTTCTCCACACGCTCCACGAGAACGTGGAACCGGTCACCGTCCTGCAGGTCGCGGCTCATGTCCACGCGATACTCGAAAATATCGGCGAGGGAAAAGGCGAGACCGTTGCGGGCACCACGCGGGAGCGCTTCCCCGGCTGCCTTGTCGATTGCGTTGAAAAGATTGGAATGAATTACACCAGCCACAACCAGCGTATCGATCCTGTCCTTGTCGTTCGCGACAACAACCAGCGGCGCCACCGTTACTTCAGGCGTGATCTCGTTTGCCGTACGGTGAACGAAGTCGAACAACGACGCCACGCTCGCTGGCGCTTTAAGCGAGGGCGAGGAGGGTAGAGGCGGAGTGGCTCGCATTGCAACAAATGCGAGCCCGCCAACTATCGAATAGGTAAGAAGTCTTGCGGTTGCAGCCTTCAATCCATCTGTCTCCGAATGAATGTCGGTATTTCCATGTCACTCAAGTCCTGCTCACCACGGTCGAGCTTCTCCTGTCCAGACGACGGTGGGTTCAAAGGAGTAACGCGGCGCGCAATATCGCTGCTGGAAGCGGTTCGCGAAATACCGGAATTCGGTCGAGCCAGTTTCTGATTGGGGAATGGAATGACGGACGGGATCGATTTTGCTTGCATTCCCGTGTTGGCCGTGGCCGATGGCGCAAGCGCACCCTGAATAGCACGGTCGAATCCCGTCGCAATAACAGTGACGCGGATTTCGCCCTGCATCGCAGGCTCGTGAACCGCGCCGAAAATAATCTCGGCTTCCTCGCCGACCGCATCGTGAATGATTTCGTTGATCTGGTGAACTTCGCCGAGGGTCAGGTCTGCGCCTCCAGTGATGTTTACGAGGACGCCCGTTGCGCCTGAGATCGACACGTTGTCGAGCAGCGGGCTGGCGATTGCCTGTTGCGCAGCTTCGACGGCGCGGTTTTCGCCGCGCCCCATTCCCGTTCCCATAAGCGCCGATCCACCAGCCTGCATTACCGTGCGAACATCTGCGAAGTCAACGTTCACCAGTCCGGTGACGCTGATGAGCGATGAGATACCCTGCGTAGCGTGCAGCAGAACTTCGTCGGCTTTCTTGAGCGCATCCTGGAAAGGAATTCCCTTGCCTACCACTGCGAGAAGACGCTCGTTCGGCACGACGATCATCGTGTCTACATGCTTGCGCATTTCGGCAATTCCGAGCTCCGCCTGACGCATGCGCTTCCGGCCTTCGAACAGGAACGGCTTGGTAACGATGCCAACCGTCAGCGCACCAGCTTCACGAGCCAGCTCGCAAACGACAGGCGCAGCACCGGTGCCGGTACCACCACCCATTCCGCAGGTGACGAATACGAGATCGGAGTTCGCGATCATCCTCGCAACTTCGTCTCTGCTCTCCTCGATTGCCTGCTTGCCGATGTCGGGACGGGCTCCAGCGCCAAGTCCGCGAGTGAGCTTCTTACCAATCTGGACTTTCGCGTCGGACTTGGAATTCAAGAGCGCCTGCGCGTCGGTATTAACCGATATGAACTCCACGCCTTCGAGGCGTTCCTCGATCATGCGGTTGACGGCATTGCCGCCCCCGCCACCAACACCCACGACCTTCATGCGGGCGTTCTGCGATGCGCTCTCCTCGAACTCGAAATTCATCGCGCTATTTACTCCAGTGCAGCGGTAAGGTTTTGTGGATAAACTCGACTGCCAATATAGGACACCCTTCTACGCCGTATCAATACGCAACTTCACGTTTTACGAGATTTAGGGCCACTCTGAAATACAGGCCTTTTCCACAATGGGAACCAAGCAAGAAATGTTCGTGACTTTTGAGGGGAGAAGCTCGTCCTGGGTTTTCGGGGAGCTCGCGATTCCGAGCAAGGGCGCACTGCTCTCAGGAGCGACTGCCCGAAGGACGCGGTCGGAGAAAAGACTATTTGGGGGTAAAATGTGCCAAGAACAGGTCTTCTAAGTCTGAAAAAATCTTTTAGAAAAAATCCTGCAGCCAGTTCTTGAGCTTCCGACCAAGATCGTTCATCGCTGGTGAGCCAATCTTCTTACGATTGGACGACGATGCGCCGCCAAGCACCATGCGATTGGCGCCGTAGAGAGCTAGACCCACAACAGTCGCGAAGCGCGGCGCCTCGACGGCATCCGTAAGTCCACCAATTCGGTCAGTAGGCGAGCCAATGCGCACGCCCGTTCCGAAAGAATCGGCTGCAAGGTCTGCAATTCCTTCCATCCCTGCCGCGCCGCCGGTCAGCACGATGCCGGCACTCAGGCGCGACGCGTACCCGGCCTGATCGATGTTGCGCCTTACCAGGTCGAAGACTTCATCCATTCGCTGGTGGATGATGTGCGCAAGAACCTGACGTGGAATCTGGCGATCACCCTGCGCCACCGTACTCGGCAGCTCCACCACATCATTCGGATCTACCAGCTGTTCATAGGCGCAGCCGTATCGCTCCTTCAGCCGCTCAGCATCAGCCTGCGTAACCCCGATACCATGGACCAGGTCACTCGTCACATTGTTTCCGCCGAATGGAATCGTGCCCAGATGCCGAATCTTTCCTTCATGGAAAACGGCAATGTCGGTCGTGCCTGCACCCATCTCGATGAGCGCCACACCGAGCTCTTTCTCGTCTTCCGTGAGTACGGCAACCGAGCTCGCAAGTGGTTCGAGGACAAGCTCCCGGACGCGATACCCGGCCTTCTCCACCGACTTCCTGAGGTTCATCGCCGGAGAGCTTCCTATGGTGATCAGGTACATCTCCGTCTCGAGCCGAGTACCTATCATCCCGATCGGATCGCGGATC
>JACDDZ010000237.1 GCA_013816695.1 Gemmatimonadaceae bacterium | reverse complement strand
ATCGGGCAGTTCCGCTCGGGATGTCCAGGATCTCTCCAATCTCGCTGTGCGTGAAGCCTTCAACATCGTGTAAAACAATCACCGTTCGGGCTCTTTCCGGCAATGTCGAAAGCGCCTGTCCCAGTCTACGTCTCAGTTCATCGTCTTCTGCCGGGTCGCGAAAAGGTGACTGCAGAACTTCCGATAACTCTTCAGTTGTCCGAACTCTTCTCCGCCGGCTGAGATCGTAGGCCGCGTTCGCCACAATTCTATTCAGCCAGGCACCAAATGACTGATCCGGCCTGAAACGATCGAGCGCAAGGTGCGCGCGCGCGAATGCTTCCTGAACTACATCTTCCGCATCTTCGTGAACCGTGAGAATGGAGCGGGCGACCATGTAAGCCCGCTGTTGGTGCATACGCACCAGGACAGCGAATGCCGCACTTTCACCTGCGCGGGCTCGCTCAACCACCTCCCGTTCTTCATCACTATTACGCGCGGGAATCGTCAGGCGTTGAGTCCTCTCAGTCTAATACCCATCAGCCTGGGGAGACTGGGCATCCAGCTCGCAGGCGCGGAGAAGGAAGGCTACGCCACTGTCCAAAAAAAAGGGAGTGTTGGCGCCCATCAGCGCGGCGCCCAGCAGGGTCGAGATTGTGAGTCGAGCCCGGATCTGGGCGGAGTCTTCTGGAAGGTGTGATTCACGCTCCGTTTGACCTAGCAAAGTAGCCAAGGGCTTTGCGAACGCATTCTCGATCAGGATGGTCATGTCATGGGTGATATCGCCCAGGGCAGGGTCCTGCGTTAGCGAGAGGCGGTAGGCAGCCTGAAAGCGCGGCTCACTGGCTACTTTCCAGATCCAGCGTAGGAAGAGCTGGCGATCGTGTTGGGCCCCCCCTCCCCCCCTGGCGATCGTATCGTTGAGGGTCGCGCGTATAGTCTCGGCAAAAAGTCGATTTTTGTCCGGGAAGTAACGGTAAATGCTGCCTTTCGACAGTCCGGCAGCCAGCGCAATATCATCCATTCTGGCGCCGTAAAGGCCTTTAACGTCGAATTCAGCGAGCGCAGCGGCTAGTATTGCAGCCCGACGATTGTCAGGCATGCGTCGCCATCGGGGGGTCCCCTTCGCAGCTCCTTCCACGTGGCCTCCCGTAGTTAATAACTGACCAGTCAGTAAAATACCTCGAAAACCGAAGGGGGCAAGTACAACTGCCCCCTTCTTACCAACCTAGTGCTGGGTGGACGCTGCGCCTTCTGCCTTTTCGCCCTTGAAGTGAGCGTTCGTGAGAAGCACGATCGTCGTCACAACCAGGAAAAGTGAAACCACTCCCAGCACCAGCCCCGTTAGTGCCGCCGACAGGTCGCGGCTCTTGGGTCTCGTCATTTCGTATCTTCCCCAGTCACACGCACTTTCGTCATTGTGTCATTCTGCTCGACTGTCTTCAGGACGTCCAGTCCCTCGGTCACCTGACCAAAGACTGTGTGCTCGCCATTGAGGTGGCGCGTATTGGCTTCACTGAGAACGATGAAGAACTGGCTGCCGCCGGTGTTTCTGCCAGCGTGGGCCATCGAGAGTGCGCCGACCTTGTGCGTGTTCGGATTGCCCTTCAGCTCGCAGTCAATGTGATAGCCCGGCCCGCCCGTTCCGATCCTCCGGTCACCCACGGGGAGATCGCGCGAATGCGGGTCGCCGCCCTGCACCATGAAGTCCTTGATCACACGGTGAAACTTGATCCCATCGTAGTACCCCTCGTTCGCCAGCTTCTCGAAGTTCTTGACGGTATTGGGCGCGTCCTTTTCGAACAGCTCCCCGCTCATGGTCCCGCGACTGGTCTCAATCGTTACAGTTTTCGGCATTGGATTTTTTTAAGCGTGAGAAACGTTTAAAGCAAAATACTTTAGACGCGGCTCGACGGGCAGATGTCATTCAACGGGCATATCTCGCATTTGGGAACGCGTGCAACGCAAATCCGCCTGCCATGAAAGATCAGCAGGTGGGATAGCATCGCCCAGTTCTTCCGGGGGAAAAGCGGCATCAGTTCCTGCTCCGCCTTCACCGGATCGGTTGCGGTAGTAAGACCGAGCCGTAGGCTTACGCGCCCCACATGCGTGTCGACGACGACCCCCTCATTGGTGTCGTAAGCATTTCCAAGAATGACGTTGGCGGTTTTGCGTCCCACACCCGGAAGGGTGACAAGCTCATCCATGGTGCGTGGGACTTCCCCCTTGTGACTCTCCGAAACGCCTTTCGCCATTCCAATGAGGCTCCTGGTCTTGTTGCGAAAGAATCCGGTGGACTTGATCAGTTCCTCGACCTGCTCCGCCTCAGCCTCGGCGAGCGAGCGTGCTGTAGGATACTTCGCGAATACAGCGGGCGTGACGAGGTTCACGCGTTTGTCTGTGCACTGCGCGCTCAGGATTGTGGCAATCAAAAGCTGGAGCGGCGTCTTGAAGTCCAGCTCGCAGTGCGCGTCGGGGTAAGTCTTTTTCAACCGCTTGAAAACTTCTTTGGGGTCGGCCGCTGCCATTTTCTTTGCCATTTGCTAAAGCTAGGCTGTCAGCCTCTTCCGGGCGAAATCGATAATTGACTGCGCGCTCCCGGTGTTGAGCACGTCACCCGGCTCGAGCCAGCCCTTTCTCGCCATCCCGATGCCAAGCTCCGTGGCGTCGAGTCCGCCCGGCGAGTGTGCATCGGGTCCTACTTCTATCATCACGCCGCGCAGCTTTGCGTTGTGCAGGTACCGCCAGTCGAGATCCAGTCTGTGCGGATCCGCGTTGACCTCGACAGCGACTCCATTCTCTACGGCCTTGGCGAGCACTGCATCGAGATCGAGATCGTATGCCGGACGTGAAAGCAGGAGTCGCCCGGTGGGATGCGCAAGAATCGTGAGGTGCGGATCGTCCATCGCGCGGAGAACGCGCTCTGTAATTTGTGCGCCAGTCTGCTTGAAGCGTGCGTGAATCGAGCCGATAACAAAATCAAAGCGTTCAAGCAGCTTCTCGTCGTAGTCGATACGGCCATCCCGGAGGATGTCGGCCTCGATGCCTTTGAGAATTCGAAAATCCTTGAGCATTGAATTGAGCTTGTCGATTTCAGCGTGCTGCCGCAGCACGTCATCTGGCTTGAGGCCGCCCGCATAGTGCGCGGCCTGCGAGTGATCGGTGATTCCCAGGTATTCCCAGCCACGACTCCGCGCCGCTTTGGCCATTTGCTCGATTGTGGCTGTGCCATCTGAATAATCGGAATGACAATGGAGTACGCCGCGCAGGTCGGAGTGCTCGATAAGTGTTGGCAGCCCGCCGGCTTTAGCCGCAGCTATCTCACCGCGGGATTCTCGCATTTCAGGGGGGACGAACTGAAGTCCTGCCGCCTTGTAGAGAGTCGCTTCATCGGGCACGGCGATCCTCCCGCCGTTTTTGCCGACTAGCTGGTTGCCCTCAACTCTCAGTCCTTTCGCTTCGGCTTCGAAGATCACTTCACTTGCGTGTTGCTGATTTCC
>JACDDZ010000236.1 GCA_013816695.1 Gemmatimonadaceae bacterium | reverse complement strand
CATACAAACTGGTTGAATTTCCAATTCGGTCGCGTGTGACGGGTCGAGGCGGGCGCGCCATTGTGCTCGTGGGCGTTCTTGCTGCTGTTGGCGTACTAGGCGGACTCGTGCAGAATGGCAGGATTCGCGTCAGGATCGACTCGGCGGAAGTTCGTTCAGTACAGGACGCGCTGGTTGACTGGCGATTCCCTGTCAGTGGATTCCTCTCGGGATCGCTCCGGGAAAATGTCATAAGCGGACAGCGCGGCGACACAGTGCTCTTCGGCGGTGACTCTCACATGGAGCAGTACTGGCCCCGGGTGGATTCACTGATCCGGTTCACGAGAAAGCCGATGCCCACTGCCATCTTTGCGACCGTCCGGGCGTGTCCGATGTTCCCAGGCGTCGGTCGTAAGGACGTTCCCGCGTGTGATCTCGCCTACTTCGCGATCATGCAGCGCGCAAAGTCTGCAGGAATAAAAACTGTGGTCATCACTTCCTACTGGAACGACTTCTTTCATCGGAACCTGATTTTCCGCGCTGGTGATCGCGCGAGATCAACGCTGCGCCTGGAGGAGCCGGGAATGGATTCCGTGTTTTCCAGGTTCGAGGCCGACATTTCACATCTGGTTAAGTCGGGGAAGACAGTGTTCGTGGTGCTGACAATCCCAATTGGCGCCCATGATGAATTTGATCCGCGCACCTGGCTGCCCGGGCGACTCGAGCCAACGAGGAGAGTTGCAGTGATCCGGCAGATCGGCCGAGCCGACTACGCTACCCGGTCGAGCGCCGTGCTTAGCCGGGTCCGATTGGCGGCGATCCGGGCTGGCGCTCTGGTACTGGATCCGATTCCCTCGATGTGTGGCGCACTTGTATGTCCCACTATCGACAGCGCGGGAAACGCACTCTACATGGACAGCCGCCACCTTCGTTCAAGCGTCGCCCGCAAACGCGCGACATGGATCGACGCGACGCTCAGGTAGCCTGGGACAAGTTCCAAAATCATACGCCTTTCAGCGGGCTCTGCCCATGATCGACCAGCCAGGCGTTGGCAATCTCCTCCCACCGATTGACGAAGGTGACGTAGCCCGCGCGGTCGATGAAAGGGTCCACAGGGTTTGCCGCCTTTGTGCGCTCCTGCAGCTTGCGCCACCTTCCGAACTGTCTCGCGTGCGAGGCAAGGAAAATGTCGGCCGGCAGCCTCCGGAGCGTACGGAAGCTGCGTTCAAATTCCGCCCGAACGCGAGGCGGGTCGCCCGGACTGAATCCCAACGGAGGGCTCAGGTCACAGGGGCTGACTGCAAGCAGTTGGCGGTTCCCGTCGCGCACTGGAAAGGACCATGTCGTGGAGCCGCGCGTATGCCCCCCTGTGATATGGGCAGTGATTTGAATTGGACCCAATTGTATCGTCGTGCCGTCCTTGAACCGATGATCGATGCGTGGAGGCGGGTACCTGAACATGGGGAAGTAGCTCACGAACTTGAAGCGGCCGAGACTGGCATCGCCGGCACCGCCTGCGGCGACGATGTCCGCGTCCGGCTCGCTGATCCAGACCTGGGCGCCCGATGCGCGCTGCAGTTCCGCCAGCGCGCCCGCATGGTCAAAATGCGGATGCGAGTTCAGAAGAACTTTGACGTCCGTAATCTTGAAGCCAAGCTTTGCGATACTTGTCATGATCATCGCCGCTCCGCGCTCACGACCGTCTCCGATGAGAACGTGGCCCTCGGGTCCGGTGAGGAGGAACGCAGTAATATCGTTCGAGCCGACATAGTAGAGGTTGCCGGCGATCAGGAAGGGATCGACGGGCTTCTGCCCACCGTTCCGTGATCCCTCCAGCCCCTTGGGTACGAGTACGAGGAGAAGAGCCCCAACGACCACTCCGAACACGGCCCACGCACGTCGTTTCGTGAGACGACCGCTCACCAACTAGTCGGTCCCTGAGGCAACAACTGAGTCATTCGGACCATGAACTGACGATCGATAAAAATAAAAAAACACCTTCCCGGGGCTCGATGCTAGTGCCGCAGGTAGCGCACTGCGCTAATGCGCATCTCGACGCGGAACTCCCCGAATGACCGACGCATGGGAACGATTCCGACGGGTCCTTCGACATGGTTGAAAGCATATTCGATGTGAAGGTTCACGTGCTTTCGGGACCGGGGGAGATTGTAGTTTACTCCGGTACGGAACGCCTGCTGAATCGCCCGCCCGCGAGCGATCTCCCGGCTGAGTCGCACGACATCGTAGCGGGCGAAAGGATCGAGGTCGCCCCACCGCTTGGCATCGAAGAGAGACCCCTGCAACATCACATAACCGCCGCTCACATCGGTGAGGCTTCGGGAGAAATCGGAAAACAGGTATTCGCCCTCAACGGACAACGGATGCGAACCGATGAACCATGCATACGCGGCGTCTCCCTCAACGGTGAACTTGTTTCCAGTCGCGGTTGTTGCGCCAATTGCCTCGCCACCGACCGCCGATGAAAGCGTGAACCGCCGGTCGTAGATGGCGCGAGTGTAGTCAGCACTCGCGCCTATGGTCATCTGCCGCCGGGCAAGCGTGTCGCGAACCAGAAGCCTGTTCACCTTCACCGCAATGGAGTTTCCAACGTGGTAGCTCGGGCGTGATGTGTTGAGCGATCCTCGATTATCCTGGGCCGAGAATGCAATCGAGGTTCGCGAGGAAAGCGCCTTGAATACCTGGGCACCCCACTGAGTTCCGAAGCTGTTTACGCTGCCGTGCTCCTCCAGGATCAGGGAGCGATTGATGGTGGGAAGATTGCCGGAGGAGAGATTGTCCTCCCGAGACAGAATGTGTGTATTCTCACCGAAAAGTGCGCGGAACCGGGTTGCATCGTCAGGGTTCTGAATTGCGAGATAGAGATTCTCGAAAACCTGCGACGAGCGGCCGCTTCGGAAAAAGTTGTTGTTGGTGAGGTCCACTTCATAAACAACCGCTGGCCGGAAAACTCCGTTGAGCCGAGGTAGATCGAACTCCATTCCTTGCCGCACACGACGCCACGCGTCCGCGCCGACCTGCTCGCTTCGCGGCCCCCAGTATCTCTCGGCAAAGCCCCATACAATCCACTTGAAGTCTCCCTTGCTGTAAACAGCACCGGCATCCGGGTCAAAACGCCAGGAACCTGGACGCCGCGCGGAGCTGGAATGTTCGCCGGATCGAGCGACAACCGAATCAGGTTGGGTCGCGCCTTGAGCGGAAGCGTGCACACCCACAAACGGAGCGAGAAGCAAACCGCTCATCAGAAAAGACTGGAACCTGCTGGCTCGAATTGGCATTGGGACGAAGATATCACAAGGTTTGGGCCAAAGCTCACCAAGTGCCGGGAGCTGTAAATCAGCGCGGTGGACGGGGCTGTTTAGGGCGGTGCGTACGAGGCGCCGGTCGATGAAGCTGCCAGCGAATGCGAAAGACAATTCCTGTCAACACCAACAAAATGCAAAACTCGACAAATAATTTTTCCGCGTCGAGAGGATCAAAGGGTGAATCCTT
>JACDDZ010000008.1 GCA_013816695.1 Gemmatimonadaceae bacterium | reverse complement strand
CCACTTGACCGTTCCTTTACCGCAGCCCATCTATCCGGTGTCTTTCGTTCAACACACCAGGCGGTGAAGCGCGCACTGATGGATCAGAAAAAAATTGTGGGCGTTGGAAATATCTATGCGAACGAGGCACTCTGGACCGCGGGAATCGATCCCTCACGCGACGCGTCCACGCTTACCGAGGACCGGGTAAAGCTCCTCCACCGGTCAGTTGTCACTGTGCTTCGCGAAGCCATAAAAATGAATGGAACCAGTTTTCGCGACTATCGCGATACAGCGGGTGAGAAAGGTGGATTCGTGGATAGCCTGAATGCGTACGGACGCGAAGGGCTTCCCTGCCGGCGCTGTGGCTCGAAGATGGTCGGCACCCACGAGATCGATGGACGTCAAACTGTTTTGTGCGTGCGCTGCCAGCACTGATGCGAAAATCATCCCTGAGGCATGAACCAACCAGCGACGATCAGCTCAAGATCATGCGCACTACAGTGCGCTCGGGCGCGGCCGACAGGCCCGGCACGTATCGCATGCTTTCCAACGAGGGTGAGATCATCTACGTCGGGAAGTCGAAGAAGGTTCGAACCAGGCTCCTGAGCTATTTCCGCTGCGCGTATCCGGACGAGAAGGGCGCGCGCATCCTCCGTGAAGCCAACAGCATCGAGTGGGATTACGCGCCGAGCGAGTTTGCTGCGCTCCTGCAGGAACTGCGGCTGATCAAGCGATTCAGGCCCCGGTACAACGTCGCGATGAAGCGGGATGTCAGGCACTACTCCTTCATCAAGCTCACACGCGGTTCAGCGCCAAAGCTTGCAGTCGTACGCGGCCCCTCAGCGGACGACGCTTCCATCTACTACGGGCCGTTCGTCGGCGCTCAGCGTATTGAAGATGCACTCCGGGAGTTGAGCGACATTCTCATGCTCCGCGACTGCAAGTCAGACGTGCCCATGCACTTTACCGACCAGGCAGAGCTGTTCAACCTGGGTGCGCGTACTCCCGGGTGTATTCGCTTCGAGATCGGCAAATGCCTGGGTCCCTGCGTTGCAGGCTGCTCGGAAAGCGAATATGCCACACGCGTTGGGCTGGCTCGTTCATTCCTCGATGGGGATGACGACGGTCCACTCGAGGACCTCCGCCGGAAGATGGAATCAGCGAGCGCGAACATGGAGTACGAGCGTGCAGCTTCATTCCGTGACAAGCTGCAGCGACTGG
Source organism: Gemmatimonadaceae bacterium (assembly GCA_013816695.1). The sequence goes on along the minus strand of JACDDZ010000008.1, from coordinate 17,164 downwards.
AAGAGCTCAGAGAACAGTTTGGCCGGCTCCGGTTTGCCGTAGAAACGCTGTCCTTCGTTTACACAGTGCCTGGACACGAAGGCGATGATCGCGTGTATCTCGTCAAGCGCGGCGTCGTGAGGGCAGAGCTCGAGAAGCCGAAATCGACAAGACAGAGAAAGCAGCTGCGTGCGCTGGTCGACCAGATTTTTTCCGGTGAAGACCAGAAAATCACAGCTTCAGTGCCGACTCATGAGATTGACGAGCTCTTGTTGTTGTCGTCCTGGTTCCGGCGTTTCCCAAAAGAAATGAAACGCGCGAAACCCGCTTTGGTGTCGTGACTGTCGCGTTGGTGCTCCGCCGCAGCTAGGCTTCGCCGGTGATTCGGCGTATACCTTTTGTCGCATGCGGGGCCGGCTGCAGACGCTGCTCTGGACCACCAACGCTCCATTCCTATCCATGCAAGAACTGCGAAAGGTATTCCGGAGGAACTGTGTTGGGCTTAGTCCTAAGGCAGCGTCTGACGTCGGCCGTCATGCGACAGAAGGGATTTCGCACAAGCACCGGCGGCAGCTAGCTGCCGTGGACTATGCCCAACGCGGCACAAGCCCGGAACTCTACTCGCCAGCCCAGCGCTTGCCGACTGCATGCTCTACGTCAAGGTGATCCAGAATCCGCGCGACCATGAAATCCACAAGATCCTGTATTGACTGAGGCTTGTTGTAATACCCGGGCGCCGCAGGCATCACAACTGCACCCGCGCGCACGAGCCTGAGCATGTTCTCCAGATGAATCGCGCTCATTGGAGTCTCACGCGGCACCAGAATGAGCTTCCGCCGCTCCTTGAGAGTCACATCGGCCGCCCGTTCGATCAGCGACCTCGAAGCGCCAACACTCACAGCTGAGAGCGTTCCCATCGAGCAGGGACAGATCACCATCCCCGCCGTCGGCCAGGAACCGGAAGCAGGCTGCGCACCCCGATCGTCGTTCTCATGGACACGCACGAATTTCGTCCACGCCTGCGCGCCGGTCGACTCCTGAAGTGCGGCAATGTCGCCGATCCCGGATTCAGTGCGCAGCAGCCGCCAGCCGAACCTGGAAATGATCAGCGAAACATTTCGCTCAGCCTTCAACAACTCCCGCAACAGCGAAACGGCATAAGGCGCACCCGATGCGCCGGTCAACCCCAGGACTATGGGAAGTCGCTCGCTCACCCGAGCACTCTTTCAGCCAGAACGAAGCCGAAGAACACGATGCTGATAACGCCATTCATTGTAAAAAATGCTGCGTCCAGTTTCGAAAGGTCGCCGACTTTCACAAGCGAATGCTCATACAACAGCAGGGCAGCGCATGCCACGACGCCAGCCATGTACAGAGCGCCCGCACCAGACGCTACTCCTGCGAGCGCGAGTCCTCCGACAGTCGTCGCATGGAAAAGGCGGGCAAGAATCAACGCCCTCTGCTGGCCGAATGTGGACGGGATCGAAAAAAGTTTGTTCTCCCGATCAAAGCCTTCGTCCTGCATCGCATACAGAATGTCGAACCCGCCAACCCATGTCGCGACAGCGATTGCGAGAGAGGGTAGCATCCACCACGGCTTACTCCACAGCCCCGTGGTGGCGAGGTAGCCACCGACCGGTGCAATCGACAGCCCGAGGCCCAGCACGAGGTGCGACCAGCGCGTGAAGCGCTTCGTGTAGCTGTAAAAGAAAACCCACCCGAGCGCCAGGGGCGCGAGGTACAGGCAAAGCGGGTTCAGCTCCCAGGCAGCCAGCACAAAAATCGCCGCTGCAATTCCGACCGCAATCGAAGCTGACCGGGTCGATAGCGCACCCGATGGAATCTCGCGGGACATGGTTCGCGGATTGATTGCATCGATCTCCCGATCCACGATCCTGTTGAATCCCATAGCAGCGAAGCGCGCGGCCGAAAACGCCACGATCACCCAGATGACTACCGAAACAGTTACCGGCGCCACGTAGCTCGCCAGCGTCACGCCGACCAGCGCGAATGGAAGCGCGAAAAGAGTGTGCGGCAGCTTTACAAAATTCGCATATCGAACTGCGAGGGATTTTCCTGCGAATGTCTGACCTTCCAGTGCGCCTTCTTTCACTTGATTCCTAACGACGGCCACATCGCATCCACCTTTGCGCGCGTCTCGTCGTCCATCTTGATCACCTTCGGCCAGTTCCGTGTGAATCCCTCCTCCGGCCATTTGCGCGTCGCGTCGATTCCCATCTTGGAACCATAGGTGAATGCCCTGCTGGAATGGTCCAGCACATCCATTGGTCCCATTGTGAAACGGGTGTCGCGCTCGGGGTCGATGTTGTTCAGCGCGACCCACCAGGCTTCATGCGCGTTTCGCACATTCACTTCCTTGTCCACGACCACAAGCACCTTCGCAAGAGACATGAGTCCCTGACCCCAGAGAGCATTCATCACCTTGTACGCCTGACCCGGGTACTGCTTGTCGATGGAGACGAAAACGAGATTATGAAAAATTCCCTCCGACGGCATGTGATAGTCCACTATCTCCGGCACCGTCATCTTCAGCAGGGGAAGAAAAATTCTTTCCGTCGCATGGCCAAGATAGTAATCCTCCATCGGAGGAATCCCGACAATCGTCGTCGCATACACGGGGTTCTTTCGCATGGTCACCGCAGTTACATGCACCTGCGGATACAAGTCCGCTTCCGAATAGAATCCAGTGTGGTCGCCGAACGGACCTTCCACTACCAGGTCCTCGCTCGGATCGATATAACCCTCGATCACGAATTCCGCATCCCAGGGAACGTCGAGATTACAGGTAATGGCCCTGGTCAATGCTACCGGTGACTTCCTGAGAAATCCGGCGAAGATGAATTCATCCACCATGGGCGGGAGCGGAGCAGATGCGCTGTATATGGAGGCCGGATCGGCCCCGATCGCAATGCACACATTCATCTTCTCACCGCGCTCGGCCATCTCGCGCCAGTGCGCTGCGCCAACCTTGTGACGCTGCCAGTGCATGGCAAGCGTCCGCGGTCCGAGGTACTGGATCCTGTACATGCCCACGTTCCGGATGCCGCGCTTGGGATCCATCGTGATCACCATCGGCAGCGTGATGTAGGGACCGCCGTCCTCAGGCCAGCAAGTGATGATCGGCAGCTTCGACAGATCCACCTGCTCATCGCGCAACACAATCTCCTGGCACGGTGCGCCCCCGCTCTTCACGCGCGGCGGGAACTTGGAAACCTCCAGCAGACGCGGCAGCATCGACAGCTTTCCCATCAAGCCGTCAGGGACCTTCAGGTCCATCATCCGCGTGATCCGCTCACCGATCTCGTCCAGATCAGCGACACCCAGAGAGAGCGCCATGCGATGCATCGATCCGTACAGGTTGATAGCGACCGGATACATGGACCGCTCCCCGTTATCCAGGATCACATTCTCGAATAGCAGCGCCTTGCCACCACCGGGCTGCTTCATCACCCGATCGGCAATCTCACAAAGCTCGAGCCTTGCATTGACGGGCGCCGATATCCGGACCAGCTCGCCAATCTTTTCTATTTCTGCAATGAATTCCTGAAGTGTATCGAGGCTCAAATGATTTCCATGTTAGGCGCGTACGCCCTGATGAATGGCGGCAATCCCGAATGTCAGCGACTTCCACGATACTGCGGTAAACCCGGCTCGACGCATCCGCTCGGCAAGGTCTTCCTGCACGGGAAAATTCGCGACAGAACGTGGAAGATAGCTGTATGCGGTCGCGTGCCCGCTGATGAGACCCCCGACCAGCGGCAGCACTTGATGAAAATAAAGGTGATACAACCAGCGAACCGGAGCGAATCGCGGGGTGGAGAACTCCAGGATGACGAAGCGGCACCCCGGCTTGAGGACTCTGTACACCTCACCCAATCCCGAATCGAGGCTGGCGACATTCCGGATTCCGAAGGCCACAATCGCACCATCAATCGATGCATCGGCAAGCGGAAGGTCGAGAGCGTCTGCCGTAACAGGATTGATCGGCCTGCCCCGTGCTTTTTCAATTCCTGCCCTGAGCATGGGCTCGGCGAAATCAGCGCTGACAACACGACCCCTGAAATTTCCCCACCCTGTCATCTGGCGGGATACATCGAGCGTGCCTGCACATAAATCCAGGTAAATGCCGTCGAATGCCGAGGGATCGAGGACGCCAATCGCACGGTTTCGCCACATCCTGTCGATGTTGAAACTGAGCAGATGGTTGAGGAGATCGTACCTTGGGGCGATCTCCGAAAAAATCTGGCGGACGTATGCGCGCTTCTCCCGGCTGCCTGCGGCGGCAGCGATTGAAACCGCTTCTTCGGTTAGTACGGATGGCATAGAGGAAAAGTGGTCGGGCGCATAGGACAGGGGCAAGCTAACTTAGTGCCCGAAGATGCCCGCATTAACTCCTTCCGCCCCCAAAGCTCCGCATCTCGCCAGTCTATCTGACCAGGCCGTTGTCGCACTGGCGAAAGAAGGGCGGGAACCGGCCTATCGTGAGCTGCTGGCCAGATATGAGAGGCCCGTGTTCACGCTCATCTTCCGCATGGTCCGGGACCGCGAGCTCGCCGAGGATCTGTCGCAGGAGACTTTCATCAAAGTCCTGAACAACATCGACAGATACAGCACCGACTTCAAGTTTTCGAGCTGGCTCTTCAAGATCGCGAACAATGTGACCATCGATCATCTCCGGAAGCGGCACATCGAGACCGTGAGCATCGAGGGATCACCTGACGCCTCAACGCCCGATCAGGAGAAGGCCACTGCCCTCGCGATCGTTTCGCCCGGTGAGTCCCCCCTCGAAGAGCTGGAATCCAGGGAGTTGGGGTCTGCCATTGAAAAGGCGATTGGGAGCCTTCGCCCGGAATATCGGTCCTGCATTCTCCTCCGCCATGTGGAAGCCTATTCCTACGAGGAGATCTCCGAGATCGTTGGGCTCCCTCTTGGGACGGTCAAGACCTACATCCACCGGGCTCGTCAGGAGCTGCGTGAAGCTCTAGAGGAAGTTCGATGAAATTCATTGAAACCTGCCCCGTCCGGGCGCCGTATTCCTTTGTGAGGACATGGTGACAATCAAGAACAACGACGACTTCGACGCTAAACTGGACGAGCTGCTGAGGCTCCCCCGGTACTCTCCCTCCCCGGACTTTTCCGACAGGGTGATGAGCCAGGTGGCCGTCTTTCAGCAGCGGGCGGCCGTTAGAGTCCCTGCGGCGGCACGGGTGTATAAACGTCCAGTTTCCGTTGCCAGACCCGAATTCGCGGTGCCTCCGGCAATTGCTCGTTGGATTCCAGCGTCGAGGCCTGCCCGGTACGCAGTTGGTGCCCTTGCTGCGTTCACCAGTCTGGCCACAACAGCAGCCGCGGTTGTAGTTGTAGCGAACCTGAGCATGGCCTCTTTCATAAGCGGCCTGGCAATCAACAGTGTGGTTTCGGGAATGACACTATGGACTGCGGACGTCGTCAATGGTGCCCTCGGCCAGAACGTTTTGGGATACATGAATTCAGGCGGAGCGCAAAGTGCGCTGATGGTTGGCGGGTTGGCCGCAGGCGGAATTGCGGCGCTTGCCGGGCTCAAAAAAGCTGCTTCACTTAACCCGCGAACGATTTAGACATGAAAAGCCTCCTATTTGCTGCCGTGCTCGCGGTATTTCCTTTTGTAAGAAGTTCCCATCCCGCGCAAATGCGGATGACGGCGCAAACAGTAGGGGCGAACGTTTCGTCTTCGGGAACAGTCGCTTCAGTCAATGGAAATCTCGACGTTTACGGCACCGTGCGGGGCGATGCGATTGCTCTTCGTGGTGACGTGATTGTGCACCGCGGGGCACGAATCCGCGGGGACGCGATTTCAATTGTAGGCTCGGTTCGCAATGAAGGCGGAACGATCGACGGACGCATTCGCAACTACCGCAATGCCCCGCGCATGCTCACGCGATCGACAGCCCTGTACGCAACGCGCGGAATCTGGGTTGGTCCTGTCATGACGCTCGCCATCCTTGCGCTGGTATTGGTCATTGGATTCGGTGCGCTTGTACTTGGCAGCAACCAGCTGAAGAAAGTGAATGAGACGCTGCAGGGTGGAGTCGGTAAGTCTTTCTTTGCCGGCATTCTGGGCGGAATGGCTGTGGCTCCGGCCTTTGTTGCTCTCGTCATAGCAATGGCAGTAACAGTTATTGGAATCATCTTCATTCCACTCGGTATTCTGGCTTTTGCCGTAATCATCATGGGCATCGGAACGCTCGGCTTCATCGCGGTGGCACAACTCACTGGCAATGCATTGACTCGTGGAGCCCGGAAGGACACGACCGAACGCGGCGCCGAGCTGAGGTCGCTCTTCGTTGGCATGCTTGCCTACATTGGCCTTTGGGCGATCGTTGCCCTGCTCACCCCGGTTCCCCTGCTTGGCTCGCTAGCGCGCACATTCGCGCTGGCAGTAACCGTTGTCGCGTTCGTCACTGGATTCGGAGCCGTGATTCTAACCGGTTTCCGGAAATCGAATTCGGTGGCTCCGGCCGCATAGGAGGAACGAAGATGCGCGGCTACCCGCTCTTCGACGCGCTGGTTAAGCCTCAGGGTTAGAGCCTCTGGCCTGACGCTTGCCCCGTCGCACCTCAATGGAGCGAAGATGATAATCTGGGGATATCGGGTACAGGACCTCGCAAAAAAGACGTGGAGCGAAACGCTCAACGACAATGTTCTCGGCGTTGCAGCGCAGGTAGCGTACAACGTCTTCTTCTCGCTCTTCCCTTTCCTGCTCTTTGCTGCTCCCCTGCTGGCGCTCGTAGGCAACAAGCAGGAAATGATCAACGGGATTCTGTCGCGGCTGACGCTTCCTCCGGACGCAATGAAACTAATTTCCGACGTCCTCAAGAATCTGGTATTCAGTGACGGTGCCCCCGGACTGATTTCCGCTGGCGCCCTTCTCGCCGCCTATTCCGGATCAAACATCTTCACGACCTTCATAGACGCTCTCAACAGGGCGTACGATGCGGAAGACAAGCGTGGTTGGTGGAAGAAGCGATTCATAGCCCTGGGAATGCTCGTAGCCGCCGCAGTGGTGATGGGACTGGCGACATATGTGATGCTCGCCGGCGAGAAGTCAGTCGGAATTCTCGGAAACATGCTCGGGCTCTCGGCGCAGTCCGCGCGAGCATGGACCATCCTGCAGTTTCCGATCGCGTTTGTCTTGCTGACCGGATTCCTCTGGATGATTTACTACTTCCTGCCATATGCAAAACAGCACGCGAAACAGGTTCTGGCAGGTTCTGTGTTCGCGGCTATCCTGTGGATACTGGCAACCCTGCTGTTCAGGCTCTATGTCCAGAATTGGGGCGCGTACAATCCGGCATACGGGACGATCGGGGCGGTGATGATCCTCCTCACCTGGATTTACATCTCAACAGTTGTCATTCTTGTCGGAGGAGAGCTCAACTCCGAGATAGCATGCGGGACTGGAGCGACTAAATCACGCGCCGGCGCCGTGTACGCCGGACGCATCGCTACCGGCGAGAATCCCGGCTACCCGTCCACCGAGATCCGTTAGCGCCTTTCCTGCCGCCGAGTCAGGTTCTGCGACTATGATCGGTTGGCCCTCGTCCCCGCCCTGCAGCACCTGGGCATAAAGTGGAATCTCCGCGAGCAATGGAAGCCCCAATTCGTTGGCGAGACGCAACCCACCGCCACGTCCAAACAGGAATGTCCGCTTGCCGCAGTCTGCACATTCGAAATGGCTCATGTTCTCGACGATGCCGAGCACTGGTACGTCCACGCGCTCAAACATTTTTGCTCCACGCAGTGAATCGCCGGCCGCAACCTCCTGCGGCGTCGTGACAATCACGGCGCCATGGATTTTTGTGGCCTGGACCAGCGAGAGCTGCGCGTCTCCAGTTCCGGGCGGCATGTCCACGAGCAGGTAGTCCAGCTGACCCCAGTCCACATCCCGCAGAAACTGCGTAATGATCTTCATGATTATCGGGCCGCGCCAGATGGCCGGCTGGTCACGCTCGATCAGCAGCCCGATGCTCATTACCTGAACTCCGTGCGCTGTGTGAGGCACAATCAGCTCGCCGCGCATAGCAGGCGCCCCACTCACGCCCATCATTCTCGGGATGTTCGGCCCATACACGTCCGCATCCATCAGCCCCACGCGCTTTCCCTGTTTCGCCAGCGCGATGGCCAGGTTCACTGCAACAGTGGACTTTCCCACGCCGCCCTTTCCACTCGAAACTGCTATGATGGTTCCAAGCTTGGGATAGGTAACTGGAGTGGGAGCCGGAACAGCTGCTTTCTGCGATTGCGGCTCCTGACCCATCACCGGTAGCGCGCGCGCGGCGCGATTTGCACCGGGGATGCTCGGCTTTTTTGCCGCATTCGCATCCTGGATTTGTACCTGGACGTCGGTTACGCCTTCAGTGCGAATGACAGCTTCACGTACTGCACGCGCAATTGCAGCGTCATCCTGAGACGTCATCAGCAGGGTGAGCCTGACTTTTCCATCGGTGGTAGTGGCGATGTCGCGAACCATCTCCCCTGACAGAACATCTGTACGGGTGCGCGGGTTAATGACGCGCGACAGGGACTGCTCGATCTTTTCATTGAGCGTCATTGTGTTTTGGCCCCAGTAATCAGGCGAACACTGCTTATCTCGGGAATGCGCAGCTTAAGCTGGGTTTCTATTCCCTGCTGGAATGTGGCGACCGAAAGATCGCACTCGGGACATCCCCCTTTTGTGCTCAGCGTTGCAGTCCCGGACTCCGCATCAAAACTTGCGAGCGTTAGCGAACACTCTTCAATTCGGAGAATGGGGCGAATCACATCCAGCGCCTTGCGAATTTCCTGCTGAACTTTTTCGTTTGGCCGCCCGCGGCGACGCTTCAGTAAAACCATGAGTGCAAGTTAATCGCTGCGCGGTCACCGAGTTGGATGCTAAGCAGTTCGCAGGAACTCCCTGGCTTTCGCTATTACGTCGTGCTGCACTTCCTCGAGCGTACCCGGAACCAGTGCGCCTGCGGCTCTCTGGTGCCCACCTCCACCATACTGCTTCGCGAAACGGTTTACGTCGATGCTCCCGGTACTCCGGAAGGAGATCTTGACCTTGCCATGCCCGAGGTCGCGAAAGAAAACTGCCATGCGAGTGCCGCCAATGGATCGCGGATGCTCTGCGATTCCCTCAATGTCCTCGCTCTTCAATCCGTACTGCTCCGTGGCACCCGCCGGAACCGATATCCAGGACAGTCCGTATTCTGCATCGACCTGCAGTGTGGCGAGTGCGTCCCGGAGCAGATGCAGGCGGCCAAGCGGTATGGACGCGTACAGGCGCCTGTACATCTCCTCGGGCTCGACGCCGGCAGCAATAAGCTGCGAGGCGACGGCGAGGGCACGCGCGGTCGTGTTGCTGAAACGGAATCCACCTGTGTCGGTGAGCACCGCTACGTAGAGCGCGTTGGCGATTTCGGGAGTGATTTGCAGGCCCAGCACAGTTGCGAAGTCGTAGACCAGTTCGCCCGTCGCGCAGGCGGTTGTATCGGCAAGCATCTCCGATCCCGGAGGCTCGTCGCTCGGAAGGTGGTGGTCGATGACGAGCACGGGGCCCTTGAACTGTCTTACGGTGTCGCCAAGCGTCCCCAGTCGCTTTACGTCGCTGATGTCCACGACGAGCAGCATGTCCGCTGCCGCCAGCGCCTTCCCACCCTCGCGCGAGCGATCGTTTACATCCTCTCCGAGCAGGAAGGAAAAGGTTTCCGGCCATGGCGTGGGGTTGACGATGTACGGCTTGAGGCCGAGCTGCGTGAGCAACCGCGCGAGTGCGGCCTCGGAGCCGCACCCGTCTCCATCCGAGTTGATGTGGGTGGAGATTGCAACAGAGCGCCCCGCGCGGAACTCCCGCGCGAGACGCTCTATGGACTCTTTGCGGTGTTGCGGGACAGTTAGAAGATCAACCACCCCGTTCCTGAGCCGCCAACTTCGAATGCCGCTTCCCATACAGGAAGTAGATCGCCAGACCGATGATCATCCAGATGATCAGGCGCTCCCAGGTTGCTCCGGGAAGTCCGTACATCAGGTAAAGACAGGTAAGCACACCAAGGCCCGGAACAAGCGGAACGAGCGGCGTCCTGAATGGCCGTGCGATGTTCGGGCTCTTGTAACGGAGCACTATGACGCCGGCGCACACGATGACGAATGCGAACAGGGTACCAATCGAGACGAGCTCACCAAGGAGTCCAATCGGAAAGAGTGCCGCGACAATCGCCGCGACAGTTCCAGTAAGAATCGTCGTGACGTAAGGGGTCCGATACTTCGGGTGCACCTTTCCGAAGACCGGCGGCAGCAGTCCGTCACGCGACATCGAGTAGAAAATTCTCGGCTGCCCCATGAGCATGACGAGCACAACGGAGGCAAGCCCCGCGATCGCTCCAATGTTGACGATCGGTTTGAGCCACGCGAGTGCCGGCCCGGCCGAGTCGATGGCAACGAACACCGGGTGCGGAACATTCAGCGTGTGGTAAGGAGCGAGTCCCGTCATTACCAGCGACATTAGGATGTAAAGCACGGTGCAGATTGCAAGCGAGCCGAGAATACCGATTGGCATGTCGCGCTGCGGATTTTTCGCTTCCTGCGCCGCTGTCGAAACAGCATCGAATCCGATGTAGGCGAAGAAGATCACGCCCGCACCCCGCAGAATTCCACTCCAACCGTAGTGTCCCGCTTCGCCCGTGTTGGGCGGCACGAAAGGATGCCAGTTGTTCGTGTTCACGTACATGAAGCCGAAGCCGATGACGAGAAGCACAATCGCAAGCTTCACGATCACGATGACATTGTTGAAACGTGCAGACTCCTTGATGCCGATGACCAGCAGTCCCGTCATGAGCAACGTGAGCAGCATGGCCGGCAGGTTCATCGTCGCGCCAGTCTGCGTGAAGCCAAGAGCTTCATCGTACGCGAATGGAGCGTTCGTCATCGCGGCAGGCATGTGAATGCCGAGCTCACCCATGAATGCGGTGAAGTATCCCGACCAACCCACAGCAACAGTGGACGCGCCGAAGAGGTATTCGAGAATGAGATCCCAACCAATGATCCATGCGAAGAATTCGCCGAGCGTCGCGTAGCCGTATGTGTATGCGCTTCCGGCAATCGGAATCATCGATGCGAATTCGGCGTAGCAAAGTCCGGCAAACAGACATGCCATGCCCGCAAGAATGAATGAGTACACGATTGCGGGGCCTGCATAGTTGGCAGCAGCGGTACCGGTCAGAACGAAAATTCCCGCTCCGATGATCGCGCCGATTCCAAGAGTCGTGAGATTGAGTGCGCCCAGTGCGCGTCTCAGTCCATGACCACTTTCATCGGCGGCAGCCGCTTCCGCCTGCAAGGCGGAGATGCTCTTCTTAGTCCATAAACCCATTCGAACTCTCCGAAAACGGTGCTGAAGGAAGAATTTCTTCCTAGAAGTTGTTGGTGCGCACGAAGTTGGTCAAGCAATTAAACAGAGTAATTCGGGGCTTCGCGGGTGATGGTGACATCATGCGGATGAGACTCCCTCAAGCCCGCAGCGGTAATTCTGAGGAATTCGGCCTCCGTGCGAAGCTGGTCGATTGACGCGCATCCTACGTAACCCATGCCGCTCCGCAGGCCGCCAACCATCTGGAAGATGACGTCGCTCGCTGGTCCCTTATAGGGCACACGGCCCTCAATTCCCTCGGGGACCAGCTTCTTTGGGGACAGTTCCCCCTCCTGGAAATAGCGGTCGGCGCTCCCGTCCTGCATGGCCGCCAGGCTCCCCATCCCACGAATCGTCTTGAATCGGCGTCCTTCTAGAAGAATCGATTCTCCGGGGCTCTCCTCAGTTCCGGCAAGCATGGAACCCATCATCACGCTGGAGGCACCGGCAGCGAGCGCTTTCACAATGTCGCCCGAATACTTTATTCCGCCGTCGGCAATGACAGGCACGTCGCCAGCCCCTGCCACAGCGTCAAAAATCGCCGTCAGCTGGGGAACTCCAACACCGGTGACAACTCGCGTGGTGCAAATCGACCCAGGCCCTACGCCAACTTTCACAGCATCCACACCGCGCTCGACCAACGCTGCCGCACCCGCACGCGTTGCGATATTTCCAGCGACAAGCTGGATCTCGGGGAAGGCTTCACGCACTACTGCGGCGGCATCCAGAACTCCCTCTGCGTGGCCATGTGCCGTATCGATGATGAGAACGTCAACACCCGCATCGACGAGTGCACGCGCCCGATCCATGAAGTTTGCCGCTCCAATGGCAGCAGCCACGCGCAGCCTGCCGTGCTGGTCCTTGTTTGCATTAGGAAACTCACGACGCTTGTGAATGTCCTTGACTGTGATGAGTCCGCGAAGATTGCCGGAATCATCCACGACTGGAAGCTTCTCGATCCGATTCTTTCCCAGGATTCTTTCGGCTTCGTCCAGCGTCGTTCCAACAGGCGCGGTCACCAGCCCCTGCGATGTCATCGCGTTGCCCAATAGTTGATCGAGGTTCCGCTCAAACTGGAGGTCGCGGTTTGTGATGATTCCGACCAGCTTGCCTTCACTGTCGACTACGGGGACGCCGGAAATCTTGAATCGGGACATCAGCGAGACTGCTTCGCGGAGCGTCGCTTCAGGAGAGAGCGTGATCGGGTTCATTATCATTCCGCTCTCCGATCTCTTAACCCGATCAACTTCGGCGGCCTGTCGATCGACGGACATATTCTTGTGAATCACGCCGATTCCGCCGGCCCTGGCCATCGCCATGGCCATCTCGGACTCAGTCACCGTATCCATTGCAGCAGACGCGAACGGCACGTTGAGAGTGATATTTCGTGTAAACCGTGACGACGTGCTCACGTCTTTCGGATGCACAGTGGATCGCCGCGGGCTCAGAAGCACGTCGTCGAATGTGAGGCCTACATCGCTGCGCACACGGTCACTGCCGGGCACGTCTGCGGAGTCGGAATCCTGAAAACGCGAAAGCCCGCCACCGGATGATGCCGGTTTAGCGGGCTTATGAGTCGGCCGAGATGTGGTTGCCATAGCTGAATTTATGCGAACGGCGTGGTGGCGTCCAGTCCGGCTACGGTACGCAAACGGCGCCCGTCAGGGCGCCGTTTGTGTCTATCGTCCGATCGCCCGGAGTCTTCGACGCACTCGACGGGGGAGGAAGAAGGCGGATGCCATCAGAATCTGCTGGAGATTGAGCGACGACAGTTCACCCGGCTCGCCCATCCAGTGATCATCCACCACACCACGACCCGCGTTATTGATCAAACGCTGCACAGCCATGATGATCACAAAGAGATCGTCGACTTCACCGAGAAAGGGGATGAAGTCGGGAACCAGGTCCATCGGGAGCAGGATGTAGGCTATCGCACCTGCTACCATCAGCTTGTCCACCCGCTGCACACGCTTGTCGGTGATCAAACCGTACAGCAGCCTGAAAAAATTAGGCAGCTGCTTCAGCGTGTTGCTGACAGTCTTTTTTGCGCCCAAGCGGGGCGTGGGTTCGAGTACCGGTTCCGCGGATGCCGTTTCTACAGGCCTGCGTCGGCGACGAGGCGGGGCCGATGATTTTTGGTCTGTGCGTGGACTCACTTGCGCTGCTCTCCCGGAGGTGGTGCCGGAATCGTCAGTGAATCGGGCTGACCCGAAGCTGGCGAACCCGGCTGCTGTCCCGGCCGGTCGGAGAAGATCCCCGACGCGACATTGCCCAACTCCGTTGCAACAGACTTGCCAGCCGAAGTGACCGAGTTGATCGCACCTACAGCCTTGCCCACGATACTCATCGTTCCGGCGACTGCATTTGCAGACACTTTTCCGGCCCTAAGCGTGTCTTCAACACCCTCGGCAAGCTGCTGGAGGCGGTTGGGGGAAGTCGACACACGCTGAGCGTAGCGCGACTCAAGGAAGTCGATGTAGTCGAAAATCTGATAGATGCGCTCGTCCGGAAGCGAATCCAGCTTGCGAATCAGTCTTTCACGCAGAATGTCGTTCATGGTCCCCGCTCCGGGGTTCGGTTGGGCTGCTTAGCCGCGCCAGCGAACGCGCTGACCGCGCGCGTCGATGTGCACATACGAGCCGGAACGACGGCTTGTGTACATGCCTAGACCACCTACGAGCTCGGGGTGCTTTAGCTCCACGATCTCGACCGCGAGTCCGACCATCTTGCTGTCCATCACACTGAGGCGTCCATCGCCATTTGCATCCATCGTTACGTCGGCTGCATCACCGTACTGGTGCTGGCTGTCACGGGCTGCACGGCGAACCTGGCGGTTGTGGTCAGGCGAACGGAATCCGGAATGGACGTCCATGTCGAGAGTAACCGGAACGTCACTGCCCCTCCAGCTGGAAATCTCGGCGATCACAAGTTCCAGCTTGTCGAGCAGGCGCGGGCTGACAGCTGCGTATTTCGGCCACACATCCTGCGAATCGTGCGTGAGGAAATCGCTGACCTTCAGGTGCTTCGTGATCTGCAGACCGACATCGGCCTGTGTGATCTCCAGAAATCCTTCCGGCGGTGTGCGCCGCCCTGAGAGACGCTCGCCCAGATAAGTGCCAATGCGATAGCCGTTCAGCATTCCACCCTCCTTACGATCGAAGGGCACAAGCACGGCGAGGGTCAAACCATCAACAATCCGGCGAACGTCGCCGCGGACGAGTCTCAGCTGGTAAAAACCTGCGCCCGTTGGCGAAACGACCTTGTCGCCGCGAAGCGGACGCGCCTGCGTGGAAGCATGCTCACTCCCAAGCCTGATCCACTCATACGAAAGCATTGTCGGATCACCATGGACGGCGAGCGGATACTCAACTTCGCGGCCCGGCATTGAAAACTTGAGCAGGACCTCGCCACTCGTCCCGAAAGCGTCGGCCGAAGGCTCGGTCTGCGGGATCGGCCTGGCCATGAACATGGCAAATGGCCGACGCTCCATTACCGGGGTCGCAAACTGCACAGCTCCGATTGCGGCCCCCAGGAAAACAACCAGCGTCACCAGCCTGCGAGGCTGATGCTTGTGGTTGACCCCAAGTGACGGATTTCGGCGTTCGAGCGGGATGTCCTGCATAGCCTTGGAAGATACGACCTAAACCGCTATTCTCCAAGCGGTTTAGGTCATTTTTGACCATCTGTTTATAGTCAGTAAATGAATACCGGGGTGCCGACGGGAACCATCTCGAAAAGCTTCTCGATATCCTCGTTCCGCATCCGTACGCAACCATGGCTCACCGAACGGCCAATCGAGGATGGCTGGTTTGTCCCGTGAATCCCGTAACCATCACCCAAAACCAGGCGTCGGGTGCCCAGAACACCCTTATACCGGCGCTGATTTACGCCATACGGTGGCACGATGATGTTGCCATTTACTACGATTTCGCGCCCATCTTCCGCCGCCAAGGCGACAGTAGATCCATTCGGATACCGCTTCACGACATCCGAACCGGACACGCTCACAACTGCGCCGTCCGACGTCTGGATGCTCTGCCCACGCTCCATTTTCACCATTCCGAGTCCACGCTTCCTCGACTGCTCGAGGAAGTGCCAATCCGGCGGAACCCACGCCGGGTCCACTTCCTTGTCCTGTACCACAAGCCGGCCGCGCGGAGTGTCGAACTTGTACTGTTGCCCCCCGGCCTCGGATACCATGCTCTTTCCGCTGCCCGTGGCAACTCCTGCCTGAAAGAGCACCGAATCACCCTGCTTGTACCAGATCGTGTGCTCTTCAATGCTCACGACGATGTATGCCCTGTTGGCTACCGTCGACGTTGTGTCAGAAAGCAGCGTGTTGAGGCGGTCCGAAGTCTCTCCCATCTTCGCTTTGACTTCCTTGAGGACGCCGAGATTGTCATTGTAGACCATGCGATTTACGTCGCGCTTGTAGCGCAGCTCCGCGGTCTTCGCGAGCAGTGTTGTGCTCAGCGCCGACGCTACTACGAATCCGAGCAGGAGCGCCCAGACTGTTTTTCCGCCATATGATAGAAATCGATTGAGAGGCATTAGTAGAAATACACCTTCATCCCCGCAGAGATGTTCGGGAGAATTGCCGTCATGTCGGATTGACTGATTCGGACTTCACCGGGCCGGAGGCCGCGCGTCGCGGAATCCCCCGCTGCAGGCACTTGGCCCGCAGATATTACAGTACCACCATCGAGGACGATTTCACTGGAATTGAACTGGGCGATGGTCCGCTCGCCCCTCGGCGCAGGCATGGGGATCGAATCAGATCCGGCAGCGACTTTCCCTTCGGCTCCAATCGCAACCGGAATCGTTCGTAGGAGCGCGCCCTCGCGTTCCAGATACATTCGCGCGCTGTCCAGCGAAATGCTCAGGTGCAGCTTCTTGTCGACCTGCGCCTGGCGGCGCGCCAGCGCGATTGCCATGCGAACCTTATCCTGCTCCGACTGCACGATGAGATCGGTCTTCTGCCGCTCCGCCGTAGTCATGCTTCCACGAAGACGGTCGATCTCCCTGTCGTACTTGAGGCGCTGCGCGAACAGCCACCCATCGATGGCAAGCATTGCAATCACGCCGATCGCAATAGTCTTTACGAATCCGGGATAGGTTCTCCGGAAATCGCGCCAACTGGATCTTCGCCTGTCAGCCGTTCCTCGAGCCGCTGATCTGCGCCCTTCGTCGGACTGAAGCTGCTGGTCGGCCATGTACCTACTCCCGTAGATTTGGAACTCATGAGGCGCGAAAAACTACCGGTTGCACTTATCGTTCTTGACGGATGGGGTTACCACCCTCAAACCGAAGGTAACGCAATCGCTCTGGCAACAACTCCAACCTGGGACGCACTCTGGAACCGCGGATCCAGAACATTGCTTGAAGCATCCGGGGTTCGCGTCGGTCTTCCATCCGGTCAGATGGGAAACAGCGAAGTGGGACACCTGAATCTAGGCGCGGGCCGTGTCGTCATGCAGGACCTGGTTCGCATTTCAGCATCTATCGCTGATGGCTCCCTGTTTCGCAATACAGCGCTTCGAAATGCATGCGATCATGTGAAAGCGACCGGCGGAACGCTGCACCTCATGGGACTCATCGGCTCGGGCGGTGTTCACGCAATCGACGAACACCTCTTCGCACTGTTGGACCTCGCTGAGTACCAGAAAGTTCCAGCCACCGTCGTACACGCCTTCGTTGATGGGCGGGATACCCTTCCCCGGTCGGGACTGGGTTTCATGCAGG
>JACDDZ010000235.1 GCA_013816695.1 Gemmatimonadaceae bacterium | reverse complement strand
CTGAAAGCATCCAGAAGGTGAACCAGGCGATTCAGGCGGGTGGCGAGAGTTACTTCAGATACCGTCAGATCGAAATGCTTCCCCAGATTGCACCTGCAATCGCCGATGCGCTTGCGCAGGCGAAGCTCGTGACCATCTCAGGAAATGGAAGCGAGGGTGCGCCGGAGCAGACTGCGAACAACATGATCAGCGTCATTCAGACAGTGCTGGCAGCGCAGCTGGTTGGCAAAGGTGGGATGCTGGAACAGAAAGACGCGGAGCCGAAAAAGAAGTAGCAACATTATCGTTGATGCGGTGGAGTGCCGTATTTAATCTATGGCTTTGTCGGCGGTATTCAGTTGGCTGCGCACCTTGGGCGGACGTACTCAAAGTTCCGCCGAAAGTCTCACACCTCTGCATGAAAGCGGCTTCGCAGCCGAAGTCATGCAAGATATCGATACGGCTATCGCCATCTTCGACGCGGACTGCCGCTATCTGTATGTCAATCCCGTTTCTGTAAAAGATGAAGCACGGCGGCGTAGCCTGATTGGAAAAACCGACGTTGAGTACGCCACGCATTGGGGCAATAACATCGCCATCGCAGAGAACAGACTGCACTGGATGAAACAGGCGCTGGCTGAAAACAGAGCGGTTGACTTTGAGGAGGAGCTACTGGACTCCGCTGGCAATCGGCACTATTTCATCCGGAAAATGCGGCCCGTACCGACGCCGGATGGCAGACCGCACCGGATGATCGGGTATGGATTCGATATCACTGATATCAAGCGGGCTCAGGAAGCGTTGCGCGCGAGTGAGGAGCAGCTGCTCCAGGCGCAGAAAATGGAGGCGATCGGTTTGCTTGCCGGCGGCATCGCGCACGATTTCAACAATCTTCTTACTGTAATCGGGCTGCACACCGAGCTTCTTGCGGGTGCCGATTCAGCCAGGCAGGGTGACAGAACCGATGACTTTCGCGAAATACGCAAAGCGGTGGATCGGGCGCAAAGTCTAACCAATCAACTGCTCGCCTTCGGTCGAAAGCAGATACTCCAGCCGCGTCTTCTCAACCTCAATGCAGTTGTGGCCGACACAGAAACCATGATGCGGCGGCTTCTACCGGAACGGATTTCTCTCACGACGGACCTTTCGCCTGATCTTCGGCTTGTGAAGGTCGATCCTGGCCAGATTGCCCAGGTGATACTCAATCTTGCGGTCAACGCGCGGGATGCGATGCCCGACGTTGGAACACTGAATATTTCGACCAGAAATGCGAAGATGTCCAGCGAGATGATCGATGAGCAGTGCGTGGAAGGTGAATACGTTGTTCTCAGCGTTGCGGATACAGGCGAGGGAATGGACGAGCCGACCAGGCGCCGCCTGTTCGAACCATTTTTCACCACCAAGGGAACACTTCACGGAACGGGCCTGGGACTCGCCATGGTCTACGGTATTGTCCGGCAGAGCGGCGGTTGCATCGGGGTGGACACCGCTTCCGGCCGCGGCTCGACGTTCCGAATTTATTTTCCGATAAGCGCCGGAATTCCGGAGTGGCCCGACAGCGTCCAGACGCAGGAGCAGCCGCCTGCCCCCAGGGCGGGAGTTGTGCTGCTCGTCGAAGATGAGGACGCAGTCCGCGCTGTCGCACGCAAAGTCCTGGAGCGAAGTGGTTTTTCCGTCATCGAGGCCGGTGACGGAGTTGCCGCGCTGGACGCTTATCGTCGATTGTGTGCACCAGTCGATCTGCTGCTGACTGACCTTGTGATGCCGCAGATGGGCGGGATCGAGCTGGCGAAAGCGATGTCCAGCTTGCAACCAGGCGTAAAAATAATTTTCATGTCCGGCTATACCGAGGAGGGTGATCAGTTGCGGGAACGCATAACGCTTCCCGGAACAGCTTTCCTGGCAAAGCCTTTTTCGATGAGCGGCCTACAGGCGAAAGTCAGCGAAGTGCTGGCCTGAGCCGCCTCGAGGTGATCCGAATCGACAAATAAACCGGGCCCACAGGCTCTAGTTGCGAGGCAACCACGCCAGTATTTCGCCTGGTGATCGCACCCTGACGGGCGCGCCCTTGAAGTCACGCTCGTTGCGGGTCACGAGAAAATCCGCCCCAATCTGAAGACAAGCGGCGACATGCACCGCATCTTCGAAATCCTTGAGCCCAAGAGCAGAAGCACACTGAAAATCATTGGTTCCGAGCGGCACAACCGATAAGATTTCCAGCAAGTAGTTCACGGCAGTCATGGCCGTCGCACGTCCACGCTCCTGCTCGACTACATAGTATAGAGTCGTAATAGCATGTCCTGCGACGTACCCCTTGGCCGTCCCGTGAATGGTCGCATCAAGCAGCAGAGCGCCGTCCTCCGCCCATGGCGTTCGCGCCAGAATCACGTCCAGCAGGACATTCGTGTCTACAAGCAGCCTGGGGACTGCGTCCGGGGGCGATTCCCGGACTCGCTTACGAGGCACGTCCTAACGCTTTCCGTATTTTCGGTACAAATGCTCTCGATAGGCTGCCATATCCGTCTTCCCGCCTGCGGCTATGCCATACAGGCGCTGAACCGCAGGCGAAAGAGCTTTCCTCTTTTCTTTAAGCGGGAGCGATCGAAGAAAGTCGCTAACGAGCCGCGACAGGTTGGTGTCGTGAAGCTTGCTGTAGCGCATGCCTCTTGCGACGGCATCTGAGTCCAGAAACAGATTCTTTGGTTTTCGTATTGTGGGCGGCATTTGGCCTCGTGCGCATGGACTTTATCAAGTGTATGCGCACGCACAACCAGTGTCAATATCGGCAAAAACGGGAGAGCTTTCGTTCTCCCGTTTCCTTCTGTACCTGAACTCCAGCAACGCCTACAACTCTTCGACCGTCCCAGTCGGCGCCGGCGTCTCCACGTCTAGGCTGTCCCCCGCCGCAACGATCTCGGCAAGCGTAGGCTCCGGCGGAAGCTCCGGAAGCGGTGGCGGAACTGGAGCATCCTCGATCTCGACATCCGAGTAACGGTACATACCCGTTCCAGCCGGAATGATGGTGACCGATGATGATGTTCTCCTTGAGTCCCAACAGATCGTCCTTCGCACCACGAATGGCTGCGTCAGTCAACACGCGGGTCGTCTCCTGGACCCGCCTGATACCTCGGAAAGAAAGGCTCTGGCGCACAATCTTTGCTATACGTAGCCTTCGGTCATCCCGCTTTCTTACCCGCTTCCGAGGATAGTACCATGCGTTCATTTCTATTTGCCGTCACTTTGCTGCCGGCAACCGCTTCAGTCGCACTGTCGCAGCAGTCTCAGTCGCTCGTGCCGACGAGCCAGCTCACTGCGCAGTCACCGTCGGCATATGTCGCTGGTTCCCCGGCGTCGAATCTTCGTCCTGTTGATGCACCCATCGGCATGACGCGCGCACAGGCTGGTGTGGACGCCGTGAAGGCGAACAACGCAGCTAGCGCAAGCGCTGCGGCCGCAGTTGATCCTGGCACGCGCAACATGCTGGCGATCGTCGGGGCCGTTGTAGTAATTATCGCGCTCGTCGCATTCCTGCTCTAACCTGACGTAGG
>JACDDZ010000234.1 GCA_013816695.1 Gemmatimonadaceae bacterium | reverse complement strand
GCGGAGCTGCGCGCGCGGGTCCGAAATCTTCTCCAGCTCAAGTCGTACGGAGATTACTATGGCAAGTACAGCGAAGCGCTCGAGGCACAGGTTATGGAACGCACTGCCGAACTTGCCAGTTCCGAAGTCTTCCTGCGCTCAACGATCGATGCTCTGCCCCTGGAGATCGTTATCGTTGGACCTGAGGGTGAGTTAGTGGCAGTGAACGAAGCATGGAAGAGTTTCGCTCGCGAAAACAATTACACCGGAGACTTCATCAGCGGTGTGAACTACCTCTCTGTCTGCGACTCGCATGCGTCAATTTCCGAGGACGCGTTCCTGACTGGGCGGGCAATACGTTCGATCATTGCCGGGGAGCTCAAGGATTTCCGTCTGGAATACCCCTGTGATAGCGACACTGAAAAACGCTGGTTTTGCATGGATGTGAGGGCTTTTGGCAGTGCAATTCCAACCTCGGTTGTTATCACACATCAGGACGTAACAACGAGAAAGCACATGGAGACTCAACTTCTGCATAAGCAGAAACTGGAGTCGATGGGGCAGTTGGCTGGCGGGGTTGCACACGATTTCAATAACATTCTGACGGTGATAAGGAGTTACGGCGACCTCTTACTTGCCGACACCGAAATTGCACCGGCCCACAGGAAAGACATCGAGGAGATCAGCCGCGCTGCAGATCGCGCGACCAATCTCACCCGCCAACTGCTCGCCTTCAGCCGCAAGGAAACGGTCAGTCCACGCATCTTCGATCTCAACGAGCAGCTCAGCAACATCCAGAGCATGCTTGGCCGCTTGATTGGGGAAGATGTAAAGCTTGTTGTCGACTACCAGCCCGGGGTGCACTTAATCAGCATCGACCCAACGCACCTCGAGCAGGCCGTCATGAATCTCGCGATAAACGCCCGGGACGCCATGCCACGCGGCGGTGTCCTCACGATAACCACCCGCCTCTGCACGCTGGGCGCGGACTGTCCCGAGCTAAGCGCCGACATGGACCCAGGCAAATATGTATTGCTTTCAGTAACGGATACAGGTTCAGGGATGGACGCCGAAACGCTCGCACGTGTGTTTGAACCTTTCTTCACGACGAAGCCGGAAGGTGAAGGCACCGGGCTCGGACTATCGACGGTGTTCGGAATCGTCAGCCAGGCGAACGCCCATGTTCGGGTCGCAAGCACTCCCGGGAAGGGTACTGAATTTCTGATTCATTTCCCCATTGCTGAAGGTCAAATTTCGTTCGCCGCGATTGAAAAAACGAATAATGCACAGCGAGGTGGAGAGGGAGAGCGAATCCTGTTTGTCGAGGATGAAGCCTCCCTGCGGAAGCTGGGGTCACGTATTCTCGAAAAAAATGGCTTCAGCGTCAGCCTTGCTGCAGACTGCATTGAGGCCCTGAAGATCTGCAGCGAGAGCGCAGTGCCGTTTGACCTTGCGTGTATCGATGTAGTTATGCCTGGCATGGGCGGCGGGGAACTGGCTGTGCTGCTTCTGGACAAATACCCGGCACTCAAGATCCTAATGATGTCCGGCTTCAACGACGACGACCTCCTTCGCCGGGGGATAGGAAACAATTCCATCCCGTTTATTCAGAAGCCGTATACGCCTACGGACCTCGTCGCCAAAATTCGCGAAGCGCTGCTCGACAACGCCTCTCAATCGAGCCCCTACCTGCGGCTTGCCTGAACGGCGAAACGGCCGCTGATATAGAATCGTCACTTTCCCGATATAAAAACGACATATCGGGCGTCCATCTGCAGTCAAATATTTGAGCCCTCCAGATCGAAGGGGCTTACATGCGCGAAATTGCAAATGCGATTCAGAACTTTTTCGGCGAAAGCCAGGACATTGGCGCGTATCTCGGCGCGATGGCCGCAATTGGTGTGGCGGCGATGGCGCTCATCCAGGCAGCCAAGGACGTATTTCCGATACGCCGGCTGTACCAGCGCGCACGGATCCGGAAATGGATAGCCGACGGAGCACACGAAGCTGAGGTAAAATTTGCGGCGACAGTGCTGGGCTCCACTGGCGCGGCAGTAAATGCGCGGCGTGCGTGGAAGGACCTCATTGCATTGAGTGTGGATGGCGATGAGAATGCACTCCTCGACCTCTCGATCGAGCAGCTGTGCGGACAGATGTCAGCCGCGTTCCAGATGGTGCTGGACTATCCGAAGCAGTATCGTGACCTGCTGCTCATAGCGGGATCGTTTGCGTCACCGGCTGACATGAATGAGATACTGAACACCGACAGATCGCAAATAGCGCGCGGCGAAGGGCCGCCGACTCCCGAACAGATTCGCTGGGCAGACGCGCGCAACAGGCTCACGCATCAGTTGCAGCGGGCAGTCGACGGATTCCAGATCGCAACGGGGTATCGCTGGACCTATTGGATGAAGATCTCATCGTTCGCTGTCAGTGCGGTGCTGGCAATGCTCGCTGTACAAACAAAAGGAGGCGGTATCAGCGCCCATGTTGGAGTGATCGCGTTTACCGCGGTGCTCGCCGGGTTCCTTGCCCCAATTGCGCGCGACCTGGCCGCAACACTCCAGAAACTTCGAGGCTGAAAATGGCGGAGCCTGAAAAAACCGTGATGGCACAATGCCCACCGCCGTAAACGAGCTAAGCGTTCGCGAGAACGGTGTTGAAGCCGGGGGATCGGTTGTTGAGGCTCACTTTCCCTCCAACTCCGATACGCTCGAAGGAAAGGGCACCGCTGTGCTCTTCGTGCACGGATACAATAACTCGCGTTCCGCAGCGCGCGCGTCGTTCGAGGGATTTGTGTTGGGTCTCGAATGCGCGAGCGGCCGTGGTGCGTTGCCGTGGCCTGTGTTCGGAGTGCAGTGGCCGGGTGACGAGCCCAATGCCGCAATCTCGGCGGCGAGCTATCCGCTCAAGATCAAGGTCACACAGCGCGCCGCAGAAAAAATCTTTGAACACCTCACCGGAATCTTCGGGCCGGGCGGTGCGCCAGTTGTTCTCCACGTTGTCGCACACTCGCTGGGCTGCAGGCTCACACTCGAACTGCTGGATAAACTCGCGCGCGGTACACCAGGCGCAAATGTGATCATCAGCTCCGTTACACTCATGGCAGCTGCAGTCCCGGTTGGGAAAGTCGAAACCGACGGGCGATTGCGGAGAGGAGTAGACTCTGCCGACCGCGTGTGTGTCCTGCATTCAACTGGTGATGCAGTGCTGCATTGGGCATTTCCACTTGGACAGACTGCCGGCGGCGATGGTTTTTTCCCAACGGCAATCGGTCGCTTTGGCGGGCCGACGGGAATGTGGATGCGCGCGACGTCCATGTCGGCCGAAGGAAACCTTTACGGCCATGGCAGCTACTGGCAGGGCGCCGAGTCCGCGTCAACTGCCGCAGCACTCATGGGAGTGGCTGTCGCGAATACAATCCCCTTGAGCCTTACGCCGTCACACGCGTTGCCAACGGCAAACACGATGGCAATGCGAACCGTATCGGAGCGTCGGCTGCCGCGCTAAAGGCAATAACTTCTCTCCTTTATGGACACGTCAAATTTGTGCAC
>JACDDZ010000233.1 GCA_013816695.1 Gemmatimonadaceae bacterium | reverse complement strand
GACTACATCGAACGTTTTTACAATCCACGGAGGAGGCACTCAACGATCAACTACCTGAGCCCCATTGAATTTGAGAAACAAGGGCAGGTAGCTTAGACCACGTGTCTACGAAACCGGGTACAGCTCATGGAGCGTAAGCCGACGCCGGGTTGCACGCCTTATGCGAGAAGCTGGTCTCCGTGCCAGAGCGGTGAGAGGATACAGGGCAAAGGCGAGCGTGCATCATTTCTACGCACGACATCCGAACCTGCTCTGGAGGACGCACGTAGATAAAGCAAATCAGGTGTGGGTAGGTGATATAACGTTTCTCAAGGTTGCGGGTGGCTGGCGCTATTTGGCCATCGTGATGGACCGGTACTCACGACGCATCCTTGCATGGACGCTTACGACGAGGAGAACGGGAAGAGAAGCTTGTGCAGTGCTACGTCGGGCAACCAGAAAGCGCTCAGCTCAAGACGTAATCTTTCACAGCGATCGAGGATCTGAGTACATGAGTGCATCCTTCTTCGCCTACGTGACGCAGCTCGGATTTCGGCAGAGTGCGAACGTGCGAGGCCCGGGAGATAATGCACACATGGAATCGTTTTTCCATTCCCTGAAAGCCGAACTTACGCGCGGCGTGCACTTTCCCAACGAACAAACAATGCGAAAGCAACTCGGGAATTATATCCGCTACTACAACGCGAAACGTCTTCACTCTGCTCTAGGCTACCACTCGCCTATTGCCTTCGAGCGAGCTGCTGCGTAACCATAAGTGTCAACAAAACTGCTGCAAGATCCCAACCACCATTCGGAACCTCGCTACGCTCGTCCTATTAGATGTGCTTGCAGCAGAACTTGAACGTTATTCAGCAACGATCATCATTGTCACTTTGAGATTTCACGCAATCGGCACCGCGCGAATGTGCGTCGCGAGGAAAGGGCATTGAAATGGCTAAGCTCGTGTTTGGAATGAACCAGTCTCTGGACGGCTACGTCGACCATATGGCGTTTGCGCCATGCCCCACGCTCTTCCGCCACTTCATCGAGGAGGCTCAAGGGCAGGCGGGTAGTGTCTACGGTCGCCACATGTATGAGGTCATGCGTTATTGGGACGACGCTCATCCTGAATGGGATGCAGAGGAACACGCCTTCGCGGCGGCCTGGCGGAACCAGCCGAAATGGGTCGTCTCGCGTTCGTTGAAGTCGGTCGGCCCCAACGCCAGGCTTGTTGAGGATGATCTTGAGGGCGCGATTCGCGAGCTGAAGGCCGAGCACGCCGGGGAGATCGAAGTTGCTGGGCCGGCCTTGGCGCAAAGCCTCACCGAACTTGGTCTGATCGATGAGTATCGCATCTACCTTCACCCCGTCGTGCTTGGTCACGGCAAACCATATTTCGCCGGACCCCGGCCGCCGCTTCGCCTTATGACGACTGACCGGATTGGCGAGGATGTGATCAGGTTGACCTACGTTCCTGCTTAATCTCCCTGTCGGTCGGCGGCCGAGAACCACCACGAGGATACGCATGCCGGAACGGTGCGTTGGGTGCAATGCGGAAGTCCAGGTGATTGACGGTCCTGTCCACCGCTACATGACGTCCGCTCCCCAATGCTGGCAGCGATATGGGGAATTGCTCGGCGTCCTGTACGCCCAGCCAGCGCTTGCGGAGGCCACGATAATGTGCGCGGATGCGTATGCGGTCCAGCATCCAGGGACGCCAAACCCGCAGGCCATTCAATCAGTCGGAATTCACTTGCTTAACCTGTATGACTATCTCGTACGCGGGCGGCCAGTCCAGATACCGCAGAAAACTTTTTCCGGGAGAGCTTTTCATTCGATCGCGCTGCCCTCATTGAGAATGGCCTTTTGGCTCGAGCCGCCTTCGTTTGAGGGGAGTCGTACCGTGTTTGACATGCCCCTTTCTGACACGGGCGGCGCGATCGCGAAGAGCTCGCGCGCGTGGGCGGAATCGGCCTGGGCGGCATGGGGCCCGCATCATTCCCAAATAGCAGATTGGTACGGCAGATATGCCATTCCTGCGGCTCGGTAGATCGAATGCTCCTCATGAGTCATCGCCCCGTCGGCCGATGGCTTGGCCACAGCGCGCGACGCATTTCTCAATACTTATCGCTAATCCCAATTCACCACGCATCACGACCTGATCGGCCGTGATTCGGTGTGCGTACACGACACGACGTATATCTACGAACCGCCGCGGCAGCCTCTGCCGAGGGATCTTCTGTCCAAGCCGCTCGCGACCTATCGCGCGCCGTCATTCTTTCATCGCACTCCGTTGCTCAAGGTTCGAAGCCCCGGAGATCGGATCCTGATGCATCCGCAGTTCTTTAAGCGGTTCTGCTTCGACGATCAAGTTGTCGACGCTGGCGACGGGACGGTCGCCGTCCGCTTTCAGGAACGCGGTCGCGACTCGGGGCAGGTTGAGGTGACGGGAACTATGGCGTTCACGCGCGGCATTCCCGGTCCATCGCGTGTCGCGTTTGAATACGTCATCAGGGGCGAGGTCGTCGCGAGGTCACTACAACTGTTCGAGCTGGTCGACGTCAACGGCAGCTCGTTCCCTCTAACCACGATGGCATCGCTTACGCTGTTCGATCCAATGTCAAATACAACGATCGGCGAGGCGAGCATGAAGACCCGATACGGAATATTCACGCTGGTCGGGGGGCGCTAGCCCATGACGATTCGAGACTGCAATTGGGCTATCTTCGCCATCCGCAGGCGGAAAACCTCACCGCCGTGTTGCGTCCGAGAGCGTTCGAACGTTTCTTCCTGGTACCGCCTAACGGTGCTTGCTGCATTCGAGCGGGCTGCGGTGGCTCGCTTCGCTCGCTCTGGTGTGTCCCGCTCGCAGCAGAAGCTGGCGTTAGGCAGCGCCCACGACTTTCTGTATAATGATGGTGACATCAACGACATTCTTTTTTGGAGGATCGCATGCCACAATATCTCATCGAGCGCAACATTCCCGGCGCGGGACAGCTGTCGGCGGTCGACCTGAAGGCAATTTCGCAAAAATCGTGTGGCGTGCTCCAGAACCTCGGACCGGAAATCCAGTGGGTGCACAGCTACGTGACTGCTGACCAAATCCACTGCATCTACCATGCACCAAACGAAGCAATGGTGCGTGAGCATGCGCGCCAAGGCGGATTCCCGGCAGATCGCGTATCCGAGATCGTCACGACGATCAACCCGACCACTGCCGAGTAGCGAGGCGATCGGCAGTGAGATTAGTTTCGTCTCCGCCTTGCTAGCAACTCGCGCAACGGTGGACATGCCTCGATCTCGCACCTGTGAGCACTCTATGGATCGCCAGCGATGGTATCTTGTTTACTGGGGCTTGAGCTTCGCTTTTGTCGGTGCCGCTGCTCTCAACCTGTTCCATGTTCGTGCGGGCTTCCTTACCAACCACCTCGCGGATGTGGTCGTTCCAGCTTGGCTTTACATGATCGCACGGTCTCTCCATCCTGGGAGGACGACGCATCAGCTTCATGGCGCGGACCGTGGGCCGCACTCCGGAGCGCGCCGCGCTATCCATCCT
>JACDDZ010000232.1 GCA_013816695.1 Gemmatimonadaceae bacterium | reverse complement strand
GGCGGGCTCGCCGGGGGAGCCTTGAACGTGCGGACGGCCGGCGCGCTGATTCCTGCAATGCCTCTGACTCGCGAAATGGATACACGATAGTCTGCGCCGGGTTTTAGCGGAGTTCCGAGCTTCAGGATAATTGTTTGTGGAGGAGCTGGGCGGGGAAGCCTGGAAGCGGCGCCCGCCGAGTCGGGCGCTGGCACCGCGCTACCAAGAACCGGGATCCTCGATGAATCGGCAGCCTGCACTGTTATCTCGGCTACCGTAGGCAAAGCCGCCGGATCGAGTGCACGCTCAAAGGAAATGCGAAGTGTCACCGAATCGTCGACAGTCACCGCTCCGATGACAGGTGCGATGCTGTCGCGCGCGATTGCGAACAGGCCCAGCGTTGCAGAATCGGTAAGACGAACGGTGGCCGAGTCCCAGGCCTCTCGTGAGTCCACTCCCCGATTTTTGTTTTCGTCGATTACGCCGCGAACCAGGAACTGCCCGGTGGGCAGGTAGTTCAAGCGGAACGCACCAGCAGAGTCGGAAATGGCGACGTATGTGATGCTGTCAGGGAGGGAGATGGCCTCAACATACGCCTGCGCTGCCACTGACCCCGCTGCCCAGTTCCAGATTTTCCCCGAAATGGATCCGGTGCTCAACGCCGCGCCGGTGGAAAAAACCGTCTGCGCACCCTTGTTTCGAACATTGCCGCGAAGATCTGCAATTCCCGGAAGCATAGTGACCACATAAGTGGTGTTTGACCGCCAGCCTTTACTCGGTCGTACAGTTACATCTTTGCGTTTCCAGTCGACCGAAGGCGTACCATCGCGCGGGGATATTAGGAATAGCTGCTCAAGACTGGTTGCCCCCGGTGGACGCTCGGAAACGACTTCATCAAAGTGAAAGATCACGGCGGGCGGCTTAACGCGTGCCCGTGCCGAATCTGGCACCACTCGGAGCAGCACTGGTGCAGCCTTGTCGATCGGACCGCCAGGCGGCGTCCCTGGAGAAGCGCATGCAGCGACGGCGATCAGACTTCCCACAGCAGTCAGCTTCCGCAGAGCGACCTCAACTTTTCTTCCATTTGTGCTTTCCGCGCCGTCCACTCAGAGTGCTTCTCTCTTTCGGCCTGTACGATATTGGCGGGTGCACGCGCGGTAAAGCTTTCATTTCCGAGTCGCGCGGTGAGCGCCGTGAGCTGCCGGTCGAGCTGACCCAGTTCGGTCTTCAACTTCTCGCACTCACGATCGAGATCGACGACGCCCGCCAGGGGAACGGTAATCTCTGATCCGTCGGGGAGCAGTATGTGAGCAGCAGCTTCAGGTGTGGGTCCATCTGCCATGGACACTGTGGTGCCGCTCAAGCGGCCGATGATTGACGCTTCAGCCTGGTAGACATTGCCTGCATTTCCGGCAACGACACTGGCCGGAACGATTTTTCCGGGAGGAATGGCGTAATCTGCGCGAAGTTGTCGCAGCGCGATTACAGCATTACGCACGTGCTCGAATTCCGCAGCGCGGGCCGGAACATCCATCGGCACGGGCCATTTTGAAATTGCAATGAATTCCTCGCTGCGCGTTTTCCCCTCAGGCAGCCTTTGCCAGAGCGCTTCGGTTACAAATGGAACTATTGGATGCAGAAGTCTCAGGGCGCAGTCAAAGACATGCACAAGCACTGCGCGCGCAACTTCGCGATCATCGCCTTCGTCCTGAAGCCGTCCCTTGAGTGACTCGAGATACCAGTCTGCAAGCTCATTCCAGACGAGTCGACGCGCGGATTCAGCGTACTCACTGAGCCGAAGGCCGCTGCGTGTTTCGTCCTCGGTCCATGTTCCGTTCTTCGGGCGGGCAGGACCAAGCGCGCGACCACATTCCTCGATTGCAACGTTCAGCCGCGAAAGTATCCAGGCGTCAGCGCGGCTCAGCCCGTCACTCTTGATTGCTTCGATCTCCCACACCGGAGAGTCGCCCACACGCGCGAGCAGGAAGCGGCCGATGTTCCAGAGCTTTGTGGCAAAGTTGCGACCCGGCGCAAATGACTTCTCGAGATCCGCTGGATCGAGAATGACATCGGCTCCCATTCCCAGCCCGGAAATCGCAGTAAAGCGAAGGGCATCGGCCCCGTACAGGCTCACGACATCCAGCGGGTCGATCCCATTTCCCAGAGACTTGGACATCTTGACGTGATTCGTGTCGCGCACTGTGCCGTGCAAGTACACTGTGTGAAATGGCGGCTCGCCCATGAACTCGATTCCAGCCATGATCATTCGTGCAACCCAGAAGAAAAGAATTTCGGGCGCGGTGATCAGGTCGTCGGTCGGATAATACGCCTTCAGGTCAACTGACTTCTCGTTCGGCCAGCCGAGGGTGGAGAAGGGCCAGAGCCACGACGAGAACCAGGTGTCGAGCACGTCCGGGTCCTGACGAAGCGCGCCAGTACACTCGGGGCATGTCTCGAGATCTTCGCGGCTCGCGAATTCCTTTTTGCATGAATCGCAATGCCAGACAGGAATGCGGTGCCCCCACCATAGCTGGCGCGAGATATTCCAGTCGCGAATTCCCTCGAGCCAGTTGGTGTAAACGGCCTCCCATCTTTCAGGCATCACGCGAATCTTTCGCTCGCGAACCGCCGCCAGGGCGGGCTCCGCCAGAGGTTTCATCTTTACGAACCACTGATCGGAAAGCCGTGGCTCGACGACCGTGTCACAGCGATAGCAGTGGCGGACACCATGCTGGTGTGTGTCGACTTTCGAGAGCCTGCCTTCCTTGCGAATCAGTTCGACCATCTTCTCGCGGGCTTCGAATCTGTCGAGACCCAGTAGCGACTGGGGAACACGGCCAGCGCCATCGCCGGCGTCCTGGATGCGACCCTCGGCATCTATCACGACAGGCGTGGCGAGTTTGTGGCGTTTTCCGACTTCGAAGTCATTCGCGTCATGCGCAGGCGTAATCTTGAGCGCACCCGTTCCGAATGCAGGGTCAACGTAATCATCGGCAATGATGGGAACACGCAACCCCGTTACAGGGAGGGTGACCTCCATGCCAATGAAGCGGCGATTGCGGTCGTCGTCGGGGTGCACTGCTATGGCGACGTCGGCGAGGATTGTCTCCGGACGCGTTGTGGCGACTGTTATCGCTTTCCTGTCCTCAGTCCCTCCATCGGCAAAGATGTAGTCGACGTAATAAAGTTTTCCCGTCGTCTCGGAATGTTCGGCTTCCTCGTCGCTCAGCGATGTCAGGCAGCGGGGGCACCAGTGGATAACCCGGTGCCCGCGATAAATGAGCTTCTTCTCATAAAGACGAACGAATGCTTCACGGACGGCGAGCGAAAGCTCTGGCGAAAGTGTGTACGCAGTTCGCGTCCAGTCGCACGACGCCCCGATCGCACGGAGCTGCTGCAGAATTGCGCCGCCGGTTTCTTCGACGAATTCGGTTGTGCGTGCAACGAATGCCTCGCGACCGAGGTCGAAACGAGTCTTGCCCGACTCGCGCGCAATGAGCTTCTCGACAACGTTCTGGGTCGCGATTCCTGCGTGGTCGGTCCCCGGTACCCAGAGCGTTTCGTCGCCGCTCATTCTGCGCCA